>JAOZOT010000002.1:0-28538 GCA_029933115.1 Anaerolineae bacterium
GGGGTCTTGCCCCTATTCTACTCCAGGAGGGCATACCGGACAAGTGTCCTAATTTGCATCCCTATTCGATATCCGATCGAATAGCCAGAAGATAACCAGCGCGACCGGAAGCATAAAGGCAAATTGCACCTTTGTGAGCATGGCCAATCCCCAGAGTAATCCTGGCCAGAACAACGTCAGCCAGTGTGGGCTTTTCCACGCTCGAAACCACAACAATGTACCCAACCAGAAGAAGACTAAAGCAGGGACTTCGGCCAACACCTGTCGGCTCATGAAGATAAAGGAGATGAACTCATAATCAAAGGTGGATATCAGCAGCAATGAAGCCAAGAAGGCAACCCACCGATTGTGTGTGTTACGGACTAGCACGTAGAGACTCAAAACAGCCAAGATACTATAGAGCACGCTGATAGAGCGTGCCTGAAGTATGCCGAAGCCGAGTACACGAAACACTAAAGCCACAGGTAGTAGAACAGTCGGGCCCGTCTGTATAGCCGGGTGAAACGGTTGAAGGCCCTCACTTGAACGGAGACCGTACTCTCCATAGAGAACAAGGTTCTTAGCTGTTTGGAAACCGAGGCCTTCATCAAACCAGGGGCGTGGATAGGTTTCCAGACGATAGGAGCAGAGAAATAGTGCACCCATTAACAGCACGGCCAGCAGAGCCAATTCCAGGGTAACATGTCGCTTTACATTGTTCTTGTGTAGATATGATTCAGACATTCAGGTCATACTCCCCCATAAAAATGTGCATCGTGTATTGCGCTGTATACCCCACCATTCATCACTATAAGACCTCTTCTGTGCTCACACGATATATCGTCACCCGTGTATTGGAAAAAATCGCGCTGAAAAGAGGTGAATCACCGGGGTTATACTGACCCAGCGCCCGCTCGGCCGGACCATAGAGCACATAATCTATCCCAAAGGTTTGCAGTGTCTCTAGACGTTCGGCATCATCTACTCCGGCATCGAAGAAGCGCTCTACTCGTTCCCGCTTATCGTAAAAGTCCAACGTCTGCGCCCAGTGGGCCAGGAAAGCACGCCTCCCGCTCAGAGCTGGTACATATCGGCCTGTGTCATACGAACTGAGGACGATCGCGTCAGGAGGGGAATGTTCCGCCAGCCACTCCATCGCTGTCACCTCGTCACAGCACAGATAGTAAGGATAGTCATAGCGGTTCAGGTCAACGAACCTCCACATCCACAAGTATAGATTAGTGAGCAGGATCAGCACGATGAAGGCCGGGACAACCAATATGGCCAACCGGTCGACACCCCGTCGTTGCTCCAGAGCTGGCCTGACGTAGCGAAAAAGGCCCACTGTAGCCAGCAGCCCGATGGGGACCTGCCAACTGTTGAGCATGTGGATCTGAAAGTCGGTCGGAACGTAGGTGAGGGCCCAGCCAGCCACGAACCACACACCGACGAACAACTCGGCATCGGCCAGCAATGGCCCGGCCGAATCAGTGCGGTGGCGGCGAGCATCTCGGACCAATAGGACGACGGTGACAATCGCCAGGATGAACGGCAAGCCCAATAGGATTAGCATATGGGGGAAGCTAGGAGTGAACACTCCTGCGTTGGCAAACTGGGCCAACACCTCCTTCCAGGTCGGATCGAGTCGGGTGAGTAGCACGGCGTACAGCGCCGGAGGCCAGGATAGCAACCCGGTGATGAGCAGGGCCTTCACCCACCAGGTCGGCAGCCGCTGGTCGCGCACCCAACGGGCGACAATGTAGACGGCTGGTACTCCCCACACGATCAGCAGATCATAGCCGTGTTGCCATCCTAGAAAGTGGGTCACCAACCCCGCCCACACAGCGTAGCGCAACTGTCCCCGCTGCTCCCCGATAAGCAACAACCACAACACAGCCAGGATCAAACCTGCTGCCTCAGCAAAGTGTGGATAGGCTAACACGCATAGAAAAGAGTTACCCTCCGCGATATAAACATCCAGAGGAAAAACAAGCTCCCCTCGCATCAGCGTGTACTTCAGCACGATCAGAATCCAACCAAACCCGGAGCCCAGGGCAATCACCAGGAAGGCCACGCGCCGCCGATGGACGTCAGGGAACATCAGCGCAGCGAAAGTGTACACCATCCCCAGGAAAAATGCTCCGGCCGCCCAGCGGAAAATCTGATATACTACGGCGTGGCTCAGTCCGGTGTAGCGCCCAAAGCGTCCCAGCGTCCACCATAGCAAATTGAAGAAAATGGGCAGGTTGGGTTCCGGCGTAAGCTTGTTCGAAATCAGAAAAGCTGTCTGGAAGCCTTTGTACCACGCCAGGTACTGAGAATGGTCAGACACATTCAGGATAAAGCCCATAAAATGCTTCTCGGGTGGCGCCGTAAGAGCGGCAAAGGCATAGGGGAATGAGGTCAAAACGAGCACAATGATGATGACCAACCCGACAAAACGCCATTCCCCTCGCTTGATTCTTGATGATGACAAAGACTATCCTCCCGAATTTATTTTCCGTTTCAACACGCTATCTGTCCTGCATCTCGAATGCAGCCTGGCTGAGTGTGACCTGTTGGCTTTCGTTCCACGTCACGTACCGTATATTCTTCCCCCCAGGAAGAGGCAGCGATCGGAGGTGTGAACTCACCGAAAACTGCGGCAGCACCGAATCGTCAAAGAGAACGAGTGTATGCACGTGCTCTGGAAGGACAACGACATTTTGTCCGAGTTGGTACGAAAGCGATGCGAACTGGAACTCTGGCAAGTAGAAGTCAGGCAAGCGGAAATTCCGCGAGCCAGCCAACACCACGGTCTCCTCTGGCCGAAATTCCTTACGAATGGCTTCCAACCGTTGAGTCACATCCACGTCGTATTCACTAATGGCTGCCCTGGTTGGAGCACTGAAAATCGAGCGGGAACTGCCAAACAGATTCGGTGGACCAAGCAGAAAGAATAGACTGTTGCATCCGACCACTATGGCGGTCATTACAATCCAGGCATGTCGAACGCCATCGGCCCAACCCCGGCTAATTACAGCGATCGCGATCCCGGTCACGATGATGAACGCCGGCATAATTGTAAAAGTATGACCGGACTGTCTGATGTGGACCAGGGCGAAATATGCCAGCCCTGGGGCGATCCATAACACAAGCATCTGGACCCTTTGATCCTTCCATAGTAAGCGTTTCCAATCGCGCCAGTGCCGAAATATCGCCCATATCACAGGAACGATCCCAATCCCCAGGCAATACAGCGTGAATGTTCCCAGGCGCGCCACATAGATTGCCATTACGCCCAGATTGCCTGACTCCTCCATATGGCTGCCACGCCACGACTGAATGATTTCCCAATACTCAGCCGGACCGCCGGACATCATGACCATTGGGACCATCCACAGCGCAACCCCAAAGGCCATCACGATCAGGGAGATAGCAATTTTCCGTATCGGGAATCTACGCACAGAGAACACCCACAACGGGAACATAAACACCGGCGTGTTCGGTCGAACGCCCCCCGCAAGCCCTAGGAGCAAGGCCGATGCAAAAAGGGCTTTGTTGCTCCCCTTGCAGGCGCTAAAACACGACAGGACCAGCGCCAGCACCCAAAAGAACTCGAGCATGTACGAAAGCGCAACTTCCCCGTGAAACCAAATAAGGGGACTGCTCAACATCAGCGCTGCGACAATCAGCCCTGTCCTCTTCCCGAACCAGCTCTGCCCAAGCACAAAGATGAAAGCCGCCGACAATCCGCTGGCCAAAATACTAACCCATACCAAACTCGCGTTTGGGTCGTGGAGCAACCAATTCACCAGTCGGCCTAACATGATATAGATCACAAAAGTTCCTGGGGGGTGTGGTTGATGTAGCCGTACATCGAAATGGTCCAACGCCAAAGCAAAGTTGACCGAATCCCAGTGGTGTAACACATTGCTACGAAAAGGAATCCGACTTATGATCCCCACAGCGAACAGAACCGCAGCAGTCCCTAGCGTTTCGATATTAAACCGGGAGCGAAAGAATTTATCGTTTAGAATCGTCATTGCAGCTCCTCCAGTATCTCTCACTCAGGGGGACACACACTCGTAGGTTGTCTACCGCTCATACAGAGCCACAACAATGCAACCACCGCGAGGACAATTGCCAGGGGAATCAGACTCCAGTGCCCACGTAGCCCCAGGCCCATACCCAGATTGCGGGCAATGTCTCCTGATACGAATTTAGGGAGTGAGTAATTGAACAACGGATTGGGAGTCCAGTCTGGAAAGCTTTGCCCGCTGATCGTCTCAATCCATACGCATACCACGGACCATAGGGTCAATACCCCTACGATTAACTGTCCTGCCCAACGCGTGGTCAATGCGCCCCAGGCAACGCCTAGTCCAATAGCCATGAAAGGCAGCATGGGTAGCAAATATCGGGGGCCTACGGCAAAGCCACCTTCCCACATGATTGATGAACCATTGAACAGCAGAAAGCTGATGACTGCCCATGTGCATACAGTCCATTCGGGTAAATGGATATGCTTGTGCAGCCAGATGCCAAACCCTACCACGGCCAGCAGTAGCACTGGCGCGAGGAAAAACAGCCCGCGGAAGGAACCAAATGTAATCCCCCAAAGAGCATCTAGCCTGGGGTGGGTGAGACTGAGAAACCCCGTGTGATGCTTCTCAACATAGAGCACAGAGTAAAAATATCCTTTCGGCAAGATGGACCCGAAGATTGCCCAATCGTATGCCATCAATAAAATACCCGGCACTAACGCCCCGACCGCTATCCACAGAACAGTCCGGATCGCCCGTTGTGACCACAGGGCATACAAGGCCACTCCACCAGCAATCAATATCGTAGGGTACTCTGTGATCACCGACCACCCGAGAAATAACCCCACAACAACCAACTGCCAGCGTGAAATCTGCGCCTTACGCTGTCGAAATATTAAGTAAAAAGCCCCAAACAGCAGAAATGCGACGAGTTGATGGCTAAAAAACATTCCAGCGTAGGGGAAAGCTGGCGTCGCTAAACCATACGTCAGAGCAGCGAAAAAGCGTGGGCGCTCGGCTTCAATAAAGAAGCCCAAAACACGATACAAAAGCGCTCCTAACAGTGCCGATGGTATAGATATTGTGAAGAAAGTGACAAAGTAGAGCGCCATAGCAAAATAGATCTTCTGTGGTAGTAGCCCTGTCCCATCTTCGCGCAATGTCGCCTCGAACGCACTGCTATGAGCCACTCTGTCCATCAACCAATCCACCGGAGGAGCCGACGCAACTGCCTTGAACACCATATAGAAAGGTATGGCTAAGAACGACAGCCCGGGGGCTTTGTCGCTATAGTAGTGACCGTTGTAGTAAGCGTAGTCACCAGTGTTCTGGTAATATTCATCAATGGCCAATGTCCCACGGTCAACTATGGCCATCACAAGATCAAGGCGAGAATTCTGGCTCCAACTAGCCCAGCGGGGAAAGAAGTAGGCGTAGCAAGCCAGCAGGGTCAGAAAGATACAGATTTCGAGGAGATAGCGTTTGAGGCGGATCATGTTCTTACCTCTGCCCTGGCATACACCTCGTCTAATGATGTGCAAGCGTGGCGGTAGTCATATTTCTCTTCGGCCAAACGACGGCCGTCGGCTGCAAGCCTGGCTGCGAGATCAGCGTCGTCTAACAAACGCAGCACGGCGTCAGCAAAGTCGGCTGGCTCGTCGGCCACGAGGATGCTCTCGTCCGGCACGACCTCGATCCCTTCGCAACCCAGCGTTGTGGACACAATGGGAATGCCTTGAGCCATAGCGTTGAGAATCTTGACCCGCATTCCGCCCCCAGCCCGTAGGGGCACAACCATCAAAGCAGCCTGTTGCAGGTAGGAGGTAGGATCGGCCACGTAACCGGTGACATGGATGCCAGTAGTATCACCACCTAGAGCCACTATTTCCCGCGGCGGCCGGGCGCCAACGATGTCGAAGCAGACATCGGGGCGTTGTTGGCGAATCAGTGGATAGACCTCATGGGCAAACCAGAGCACACCATCTATGTTAGGCGGCCAATACATGGTGCCGATGTGCAGAATGTGCGATGGGTCCAGCTTGCGTTCGATGACTGTCACCTCGTCGGTGTCTATGGCAATGGGTATGACATGGATATCGAGTCCTTGTCCGGCAGCTTCTTCCAAAGCCGTTTTGTCTTCCTGACTGACAGCTAGCACAGCATCGAACTGGTTGCAGACGCGGCCCTCGTATTCTTTCAGCAAGCGCCAGTCGCGTCCCAACAGCCACCTGCGCAATCCTGGCTTCATCGTCTGCCACAGCCGCTTATACAGAAGCCATAGAGCGTTGTGCGCATCGAAAACCTTGAAAGCTCCCGACACACGGGCAGCGTATTGGGCCATGTTGAGCTGGTCGGCGTGGGCCACGTCGAAATGCTCTTCCGTAGCTAATCGGTCTATCAGACGACGCATGGCTGCCTGGCCATCACGTACCATCAGGAAGGGCTGGCCAGTCAAGAGGCTGCGAGCCATATACCAGGCATCCCGGACTATGCCGCGACGCATAGAGACGGTGTGCACTGCCCGACAGTACTGCTCCAAGTGGCATACATCGTCGGATTGGTCGCCTCGCACAAAAGAGACCAACGTGACCTCATGACGCTGGGCCAGGTACTTGAGCACATTGTAGGTTTTGACTTTGGGCCCGCTGTCAGGCGGGTAGGGTAAGATCTGGGTAAGTAACAGAACTTTCATCAAACATCTGCCTTTGGTCAAACGAGATCGAGTAGCAAATCTTGGTCCATCCGGCCAACAGTTAACCGCACACGCACAAGTCACATGGTGAGCTTGCTCATCCCCCTGCCGATGCCAAGCTTCCCCAAACGAGGCAAGTAGCTGATCGAATAAGCTACGAAAACCAACACCAACCCCTCGATAGGAAAACGGTATCTGTAAGTGTCTGTAATTGTTATGTAGTAAGGCACAGGAAAAGCGGCAAATAGGAACAGCAGCAGAGATGTTTCGCGCCATCGTTTCCACGACAAAACAATTCCCAACACCGTCAATATCTTGAGTCCCCAAAAAATCACCGATGACACCAACAGGACAGTTTGCCCACCAGCCCCGTCTTTCTCTCGAAAGCCGATCGTCCAGAAGAGATAGATTCGTCTCAGGGTGTGGCCGAAAAACTTGTCGGGATTGTCAGCAATGAAATCGACTGCTTCCTTCTGCAAGACGTTACTGTACTCCACTTCGTTCAGGCTAGAAAGATACGCCACTCTCTCCTCGTCAGGCACCCGCTGCTCCGGATATGCGGCTGTGCGCCAGCCTTCAGCAATATACGGATTGTTACCTTGCCACAAATTTAATCCAGATGTCCCTTTGATCAATACAAATTGGTGAAAGACAATATAGTTCCGAACGGTCCAGGGAATTAGGGCAACAATCACTGTGATTGTGATCACGCTAACTTGACCTATAGCTTTTTTTCTATCCTTTCCAGAGTTCCAGAAAAGCCACAACAAAGCAAATGGCACAAAAGCAAAAACTACAGGATTGGTAAGCGCTGTGAGAGCAATAGTCAAACCACATAGAAAACTATCCAGCGCACAGGGCGGTCTATCTCGAAGCCTAAAAAAGAGTAAAACAATCAGCACCAGACCCAACGCGGTAAAGGAAGAACCCCAAATGCGCCGCACAGCGTAGTTAATAGCGCCGGGGTGGAAGGTCCAGAGCAAACTGGAGATAATGCCCACTTCTTGGCCAAACAGGCGCTTTCCGACGAAATACAACGGAACAAGAGTCAACGATGAGATGATTGATTGCATTAGCAAAACGACCACTGCTGAAGACACAGTGTAAATACCAAAAATACGAAATATGAACGAGAAAATAAACGGATACAAAGGAGGCATCCAGGCAGAAGGCTGTGGTGTCAAGTCACTCTCGTGAAAAGGTGGACGAACCAGCCTGAAGCCCGATCCGCTGGCAAGACTTTGTGCCAGTCGTCCCATCTCATAGCCCATTTCCCAATCACTGGGAAATTGATAAGTGCGAAGATATAACATCGTGATCAATCGTACGACCAGCGCACTGAGAACAAGCACGCCCAGGCACAACCTTTCTCGTTGAGCGACATAAGCATTGAAACGGCTGAACAGACTACCGGTTACTTTAATCATCGCCATTTGCTCCCTCTGGTTTTCCGTGGACCGAAGTCCCCTTCGATGGTAGTACCTGTTCGCCTAAAAAACGAGGCAATACTAAAGACCGCCAGCAAGACCATGAGCGGTTCTACGGGTAGTCGTGCCTTCATCCCGCCAGTAAAAACCATGCACTCGAGCATATAAAACCCGATCAGCCCGTAAAACAAGATGACAAATGGCCTGCGCATCTCTGGTCGGGCCAGTAGTAAGAGCAAGCCCATCAAGGTGAATAACGCTGCCCCGCCAAACGATATGACATTGGCTACCACTAGAAGGCGGTTATCAGTCCTGGGCACAGGATTCCAAAAATCAATCAGCTTGTGAAAAGCAAACTCGATAAACAGTAAAGGGTTCTCCTGAATGAACTCTCTTCCTTTACCAGCTAACAAACGCGAGCGTTCAACTTCGCTCAAGCTGCTCATATCTGGAAAGGTAATTATATCCCATCGGTCATTAAAGTCGTAATTCCGAACCGGGAAACTGTAAATGTAAATGTTGTATCCCCCTTTTGTTGTCAGTGGAACAAAAGCGCGATGCACGATACAGTTGCGCACAGTCCATGGTAATATAAGGACAGCACATCCTATTCCTATGAGAACTGCCCGCTGAAAAGCCTGCCGGAAACTTGAATGTAACCAGAGCCACAGAAACAAAATAGGCAAGAATCCGAGCAGCACGGTACGTGTCAGGACGGTGATCCCCATCAGCATACCAAAAGCAACGTCCCGATGACCCGGTGCTCCCTCAATGGTCCAGGTCAAAATATAGAGTCCAGTGATAAGAAGAAAAGTGAATAGAGTTTCTGTCATCAGCAACCCACTAAAGTAAACCAGGGAAGGATAAGCCACCAAAAAAAGCCCCGCAACTAGACCAATTCCCTTGCCCACTACTTTTTCACCCATAAGAAATATCACGACCGGTATAAGAGCCCCCACAAAGGCCTGACAAAGACGTGCTGTCAAATAGCTTTTTAGACCAAACACTGCGTACAAAGCGCTCAAAAAAAGAGGATACACGGGCTCCTGAAAAGATGTTGGTTGGCCAGCCACCGCTGTATGGTAGGCATCGGAAGAAAAAGAATAACCTTGCCCCGTGAGCAAGCGATAAACTATATCGTGGTAATGAGGCTCATCAAACGAGAGAGCCTGCGGTAAACTAAAGATGTAAAGCAAGCGCACGACCAGAGCCAGGCCAAAAATGAAAAGGGTCATCAAACGTTTGTTGGTGGAGCCAAGTTGTACAAAATTACGCCCTGACGTCTCAAGGCGGTGAAGCCATTTATCAGAAGCCATGCCACCCCCTTGCCACCACAATGCACTCATAGTTTTCTACTGTGAAGTCCCCAACCAGATGACATCGTCTGCCACAGCCGCTTATACAGAAGCCACAGGGCATTGTGCGCATCGAAAACCTTGAAAGCTCCCGACACACGGGTAGCGTACTGGGCCATGTTGAGCTGGTCGGCATGGGCCACATCGAAGCGCTGCTCTGTCGCCAGCCGGTCCACTAACCCGCGCATGGCGGCCCGGTCGTCGTGGACCATCATCCAGGGTTGGCTGGTGAGCAGGCTGCGGACCATCGCCAGTCCGTCCCGCACGACGCCCCGCTCCATCGGCACGGTATGGATGGCCCGGCAATAGCGTCGCAGGTGCGCCACATCGGCCGACTGGTCGCCGCGCACGAAGGATACCAATGTCACCTCGTGACTCTGGGCCAAATACTTGAGAACATTGTAGGTTTTGACTTTGGGCCCGCTGTCAGGTGGGTAGGGCAGAACCTGGGTGGGCAACAAAACTTTCACTTATGCCTCTCTCAGCTCCGCAGCTAAATGGCGCAGAGAAACGACTGGGCGGCCGTAGCGCCCGCCACTGGCCAGACGCAGCAGCCCGTGAACAACAATCTTGATCGTGGTCAAGCTGTAAATCTGTAACTTGAGCAGCCAGGCCGCTCTGTCTCCGTAATGCTTGCGGAAGAATCGCACCCGGCTGCGGTAGAGGTCTGCTTCGCGTTGGGTCCGCTGGCTCCGGCTGCTGCCGCCACCCAAGTGAACCACCTTTGCCGCTGGCTGATACCACACCTGCCAGCCTTTTTCTCGCATGGTGTAGCACCAATCCACCTCTTCCGCGTACATAAAATAGCCTTCATCCAGCCCACCCACATCTTCAAACGCCTCCCGCCGAACCAGCATGCAAGCCCCCTCCACATAGCCTACCCTCTGCGGGCCTTTGTCTTCTTCGGGGCCACGGCTGGGATACCAACGACCGTAGAGCATCCGGCCCAGGCCCGACAGGGTCAGAAATTCCTGCCAGAGATTGGGGAAAGGCGTGTGTGACGCTTGAAAACTGTCATCTGGATTGAGCAGTTGAGCACCCACAATCCCAGCCTGCGGCTTTGCCTCGGCCAAGTCGAGCATCATCTGCGCGGCATTGGCCAAAAGCAGGGCATCGCTGTTGAGCAATAGCGCGTAGCGCCCCTTGCTCACTGCCAGACCTTGATTGTTGCCTCTGGCAAAGCCCACGTTCTCCGTGTTTTCAATCAGCCGGACATTGGGAAACGACTGGCGCACCAGCGCCTGGCTGCCGTCGGTAGAAGCGTTGTCCACCACGATGATCTCAAAACTCAGATTACTGGCTGCATCGCATATAGACTGCAAGCACTGGGCCAACAAATCTCTGGTATTCCAGTTGACGATGATAATGGATACGTCTATCATCAACCATCTCGCCTAACATGCATATTAGTCAAGGAGACAATCCCACCAAGCATGACCCAACTGTACACGGCATAATCAAAGCCAGCTATGGTCTGGGTGTAGACAAAGGGAAACAGCCAATCGCCAAGCCCCATGGCCATAATGCAGCCCACACAGCCAGCCAATGTCGCGTTAGCGAAGCCCTCACCGAAATCTGCGCGTCCTCTTAGGCGCTGATGGAGTTTATAGCCCATCCACCCCAGAGCGCCAAAGAACCACAGGCAAAAGAACAACCCCATGATGCCGGTCTGAGAAAGGACGTCAATATAGTTGCTGTGAGTGGCCATGGCCTCGCTTGGGAAATACGACATGTAGTACGCGGCATAGCCCGCTGGCCCTGTCCCAAATAGGAGGTGTTTCCCGGTTACCTGCCAATTGTGTTCCCAGGCATCTAAGCGCGTATATCCGCTCTCGGCACTTTCACGTTCCAGGACGGTGCCCGTATAATAGTCCCAATTCAGACCTACGTATATAGCCATCAAAAGCACAAAGATTAGAAATAGTCTCTTGGACTTTGCCAGGCTGATCGTTGCCAGAGCGGCAAGCGGCGGCAACCAGCCGGAGAGCCAGGTCACGTGCACAATGAAGTAGACGTACATCCACACCAGTACCAACCCGAGCAGGCTCAACCGTAGCCAAGGAGGAAACTTTTTGTTGAACAGAGCCTGGGCATACGTCAGAGAGACGAACCACAGGGAAAAAAGCCCGCCTGTGTTGAGGAAAGAGAGTCTGATGTGAAGAAAGTAAGACACCAGAGACAACACGCCGACCAGAATCATTGACCAACAGAGCAGTTTCAACCACCGAACCTCAGAGATGCTATTGGCGGTGAGAAGAAAGGCGCTAGGCAATAGGATCATCACCGCCAGCCCACCCAACTGCACGAAAGGCCAGGTACGCCAGGTCACGACCAACGGATCACGGAAGGCGTTGCCCCAAAAGTACGAGATGACACAAGCGATGATGAACCCCATCAAAGGAACGTTGGTCGGCGCCGGCTTCAGTTGCAGCTTTTTATCTACTACCAGCATTCTGACGATCCATAGAACCACAACACCAACGGTTACCACCATGCTCATGACGATACGGCTCTGGGTGCCGGTCGGCAGCGTGAAGCGCACCGTAGCAGCGACCAGGACGATGGCCAGAATCCCGTACTCGACCCTGACACCCCGGTAGGTCCACAGAACGACCATGGGGACCACCCAGGCCGCCAATAGCAGCTCCGGTTGACGAAGCCGCACGGCCAGGCGGCCGATCAACAGCCCCGCGATCAGCACCCCGCCCACGAGACCCAACTTTACCAGCACACGCGGCGCAAAGGGAAAACGCCGCACAATCACTCCGAGCATCCTTACCTCTTCCCGGCCACGCTTTCCAGAAAGGCGTTGAACCGTTCCCCAATTATCCGCCAGTCGTATCTCTTCTGCACCAATTGCCGTCCGTTGGCAGCCAGCCTCGCCCGCAATGCCCGGTCACCTAACAGGCGCAGTACGGCGTCGGCAAACTCGATGGGCTCGTCGGCGATCAGAATGTTCTCACCGGGCGTCACCTCTAAACCCTCAGCCCCCTTGCCGGTGGAGACCACCGGCGTGCCCAGAGCCATCGCTTCCAGGATCTTCAGACGGGTGCCGCCGCCCAGGCGAAGAGGTACCACGCACACCCAACTCTGAGCCACACAAGGACGGATGTCGTCCAGGTAGCCGGTGAGGACTACTCCCTCATCCAGAGGCAGGCGCTCCAGAGGCACACCATCCGTCCGGCCGGTGATGTAAAGCCTCGCCTCCGGCCGCCTGGCCCGAATCAGAGGAAAAACACGTCTCAGGAAAAAGGCCATGGCGTCAAAATTAGCCCCATAAGTGAGCGCACCCTGAAAAACCAACGTGTTCGGCCGCGGAGAAAAGCTGCCACTATAATGGCTCAAGTCTACCCCGTTAGGCACCACCGCCAGAGAACGATAGCCTGGGACAATGCTCAACACGTTCTCTCGCTCCTGCTCCGAGGCCACGGTACAGCCATCCAGGTCCGGCAACAGCCGGGCTGTGAAACGCCGCATTTTCCACCAGGTGAGCCGGTGTCGCATTCCTCCTAACCACGTTTGTTGCGCTTTGATTCCGCTTTCGATCATTGAGAGCTCCAGGTCTTCTAAAACCCGAGGAATGCCCTTGACGTTTCGCACGTAAGGTGTAGTGCTCGTACCTATCCCGATCTCCGAGGCGACAATCACATCGAAACGCTCTCGCTCAAGGGTATGTGTGACCAAGTCACTCATCTGAGGGCTATAAGTATACACCAGCACACGAGGTTGGGGAGAGAGAAAACCGGCCAGAGCCCGCAGGCGATGAGGGCGAAAAGGCTGAAAAGGCACCGTTTCCACGAGTTGGCAATAAGGCTGGATCGCCGGCCGATACCGGTCAGCACGACCATCACGCACGAAAGACAGCAAGGTAACCTGATGGTGCACGGAGAGATGCTTTAGTAAATAAAAAGTCCGCACGCGGGCGCCATTGTCCAGCGGATAAGGAAACCAACCAGAGATAAAAAGTATTTTCATCGCACCTGCTTCTTTGAAGTCGTTCGCATCACCAACTGTTGACCCCACTGTCCACGCCAGGCATCGCCTATGGCCCGCAGCATCGCCCGGCGCATGGCTCCCCTTGTACCCCGCCACCTGGGGAGCGTGCTCCAACTAAGTAGCGTGCGCAGGTATTCGGCCAGCAGGACGTGGGTCCAGACCCGCCAACCTGCACCGGTGGTTTTGAGAAATAACAGCCGGTTGCGAGTCATGTAATAATGCACCAGGGGTGAATCGGCCTGAGCCCCCGGCATAATCTTGTGCCAGACATGCGCTTGGGGCACGTGCACGATCTCGAACCCGGCCCGCCGCGCCCGCACACACCACTCAACTTCCTCGTAATAAAGAAAGAATCGCTCGTCCAACAGCCCCACCTGCTCCAGCACCGGCCTTTTCACCAGCAGCGCGCAGCCGGTGACGAAATCCACCTGGCGAGGCCCGACGCCGAACTGCCCGGTGTCCCGCTCGTCCAGGCCCACCATCCAGGTCGTCCCCCGCCGCCAGTCAATGGCTCCGCCGGCCGACCAGACCACGTCGGGCCGGTCGTGGTAATAGATCGTCGGCCCGGCGATGCCTATCCGCAGATCCGCCTCGGCCGCTTCTACCAGCAAACGCAGGGAAGCAGAAGCTACCTCGGTGTCGTTGTTCAAAAGCAGGACATAATCAACTTCCTGTTGCCAAGCATAGCGCAATCCTGCATTGTTGCCCCCGGCGTAGCCCAGGTTCTCCCCGGTCTCGATGAGGGTCACCTCGGGGAATCGCTCCCGGATGGCCGCCGGCGAGCCATCGGTGGAGCCGTTATCCACCACTACGACCTCGTAGGCCGGATAGTCCAGGCGTGCCAGCGACTCCAAACATTCCAACGTGTCTGCCAGCCCGTTCCAGTTGAGGACAACGACGGCCACCCGAGGCATCACGGTTGCGCACCTCCTTCGGCCAGCCTGGTCCGATACGTCTGCACGACCTCGATGATAAAGTCGGCGAAAAGGGGGCCGATGGTCTCGTTGGCCAACCGGTTAGGGTGGGAGTCTTCCCCCTCTCGATAGGCGGCGCGCAGCATGTTAAAACCAGGGGCTGATGGATCTCCCTCGGCCAGCAGGTCGAAGAAGTCGAAAGTGAACACGTGAGGATGTCCGGCCAGGAATTCGTCGGACTTGAGCCAGTTGGCAAAGGCTCGTGCCCGCGCCGCCGCCTCGGGAGTGGTGGCCGCCGGGTTCAGCGGCGGCGGGGTGACCACGATGAAGATATGGTCGGGATGGCGATCCATCACTGTCCGCATCCCCAGGTACCAGGCCTTGTATTGCTCCAGTTGCGCATCGTCGGTGATGTTGCTGGCCGGGAAGCAGGACTTGAAGGCAATGACCTCGTGTTGCATCAGCCCGCTGAAGGCGTTGAGCGGCCAGGGATAGACCGGCTGGGCGAAGAGACGGGCCAGGCCATCGGGGTCGGTGTTGTCGTCCGGGACGCCGTAACTGTAACCGGCCCGCGTGCCATCGGGGCGGGTCAAGCCCTCCCAGTTGTAATCGTGGTCCCAAAACCGGAAGCCCGCCGCAGTCAGTCGCTCCCGCACCCCGCCCTGGCGGATCAGGTTACGGCCGGTGGAGTGATGCAAGAAGACAACGTTGGTGAAATCGCCGCTACGGGCAACGTTCCGCCGATCCAGCACTGCACGCAGCCGGTGGACGAGGGCCATGCGCAGGCCCTGGCCGCGTAGGGCCAACCCTACCCCCCCAACCAGGGCAACTACAAGCACTCCCAGGGCAATCCAAGAGAAAGGGAACATCTTTGTCCTCATCGCTCCCATTTCACCACCTTGCCCGCCATCCGGGCCGGGTTGCCGTAGACCAGCGAGTTAGGCGGCACGTCGCGCCGCACCACCGACCCGGCGCCGATGACGCAGTTGTCGCCAATAGTCACCCCCTTCATGACGATAGAATAGGGGCCGATCCACACGTCGTTGCCGATAGTGATAGGGGCTTCGATCTCGACCTCACCGGTGTTTTCCAGCCAGAGCCGGTGGCCGATGGAGTCGAAAATGCTGCAGTTCCAACTGATCATACAGCGGGCGCCGATTCTCATTTTGGTATTACACATGATGATCGTGTTCGGGCCAACGACAACCCGTGGGCCGATGGAAAGGTGACCTCCACAGACAATCTTGCTGCCCATGGCTAGGCGCGTGCCTCGCCCCACCTCGATGCGTCCTCCCCTCCACTTGAGCACCTGTACTTTGCGCTCGACGATGAAGAGTTCTTTGGAGTCGAACTGATACCATCGGAGCAAACGGCGCAACACACCCAGTGAAGCGATCACTTTGTCGCGCATACTGTACCGCTTGAATTGCCGCCAAAAGCGCTCATAGCCGGGTTGGTCGCCATACTTGGGTTCGAGGTTGAGTACGGAACTCGTGCCGGCAAATTCTTCGCTCATGGTCTTTCCTCAACTCTATTCCAAAACATCCTGGTAGATCTCTAACCACTCGGAGAGTTCCTGATCTGAGGTTTTCACATTCCGAATACCAGATCGAAGCTGCGATACGAGCCAAGGCTCATCAAGTAGCCGTTGCAATTGACGGGCCAAGTCGGCTACGCTGTCCACATCGTAGTGCAAGCCGTTAATTCCGTCTTCAATCTGATATTTCATATTGGGGATGTTCCCCACGACTACCGGTGTCTTGGAGGCCAGGGCTTCCATCGTTACTAACGGCCCTATCTCGTACCACAATGAAGGGACCACCAAGACGTCGATCTCACCGAGTATCCTTTCCACATCAGAATTTTCATACCGCCCTACAAAAGTGATGCGAGGATCGTTGTCGGCCAGTTTTTGCAGCCATCGCGTGTATCGAGGCAGTACAGTCATGCTGCCGTAAAGTTTCAATTGGGTTTGGACACCGGTTGTTCGAAGCCGGCGGAAAGCAGAAATCAGCATATGAGCCCCTTTGGGCGGAGTCAAACTACCTAAATAGCCAATGCGCAAACGTCTGTCCTCGGAGTCGGTTGGCTCTAAAAACTTCCAGCCACTCAAGTCCAGTCCATAGGGCACTAAGCGCAGGCGCGCTGGCGAGAGACCTTGATGCAGCATAATCTCATACACCATACGGGCTTGAGTGATGATCATATCCGCGGAGGCTAATCTCTCGCCAAGATAGCTCTTTCTCTCCGCCAGTGCAACAATCTGGTCCTGCCAATTTACAACCTGGGCAATCAGTGGGCTATGCAACACTTCTTGCACAAAGCGACCGAGTGCCCCTCGAGAGACCTGATCTGGCAGGCGATAGCGCCGCCGCTCTGTGTGAAGGCACCATGCACAAGTTCTCGGATTCTGCGGGGCGGGACAACGAGAGCCATCAGGGCGCAAAAGCGTGATTCGAGGACACACAAACCAATAGTCGTGCAAAGAGACAACCGTGGGCATTCCGGCTGCCTTAGCCGCCTCGATCACGCTGCCCGACAAGAGGTATCCGCTGTGAATGTGAACAATGTCTGGCAAACTGGCACGTAGGAAACGTTCAAACCATTGGCCGATAAGAGAGTTCCGAAAACTCTCGCGAAAGATGTCACCTGTCTGGCCGCGATTGAAAGACAATCTATAGACAGGGATTCCTTCGTACTCGTTCGCGGCAACATCTAATCCTTTGAAGGGCCGATCGATTGACTCGACGCAGACCACCTGGACCTGGTGTCCATTGCGAATTAGCCAATGTGCCGCCCGGCGGACAATCAGTTCCACTCCTCCTACATACTTTGGGGGAAAGTGGTGAGTGGCAAGCACAATCTTCAATCAGAGCCCCCCTTCTTCCAGGACAGAGGCTTCACGCCTGCTGAGCAAAGTGCGCAGAAAATTGACTTCCTTTTTATCTACCACACCAAGCAGTACAATTCCTGCTAAATAGATCACAGCAATGATAGCCACAATGATCAAGAGGTCCCATCCTCGAAAGGCCCATGCAGCCATTCCCATGAAGGTTGCTGCCAACACTGGCTTGAGGAAGGCTGAAACGCGGTCAATGGACGCCAATTCCTGGCGCAACATCCACAGGTACTGAGCGACCAATATAGCCTCGGTAAGCACAGTAATCACAGAAGCGGCCTGCAAGCCAAAGCGAGGGATAAAAATCAGATTCATGATCAAATTGACAGCCGTACTCACCCCAATTGACCTGGCCACTCTATTCTCCTGGTTGTGGACAACGATAATGTTGCCCAGAAATTCTGAAAGAAACATAAAAGGCAGCACCCAAATGAGAATACGTAACGGCAGGATAGCAGCACTAAACTCCTCAGAGTACAAAAAGAGCACAATTTTGTCCCCGAGAACTGTTGTTCCCGCTGCAATAGGGAGAGAGAGAACAAACATGTACTTGAGAGCACGGTTGTAAATCTGTGCCATCCTATCGGGATTGATGGCATGCTGACGAACCATGGACGGGTATAGCGAAATATTGAGAGCGTGCGATATTGTCGTCAACATGAAGATCAGGTTATAGGACGCATTGTACCAGCCGGTGACAGCATCTCCCTGGAAATACTGAAGTAGCACCGTGTCTACCTTGTAGGAAAGGCCCAGCGTGAAACCGATAATTCCAAAAGGAAGAGCTGCTTTCACCAAACGTAGCCACGTACTGGGGTCAACCTGCCACTGAAGCCCCCCCAAATGGCGATGGATCACCACAAAGCTCAGACTGGCCGTGGTCAGGACACCGCATAGGGACGCAACAATCAGTCCAATAACTCCATACCCTTTTAGCAGAGCTATCGTTCCCAAACTCACGAAAACAAGCTGATTCACCACATTAAAGGTGGCCGAATAGTCAAGGCGTTCCTTGGCCATAAGCAGCGTATCCAGAGGGCCCTGGACGGCGTACAGAAACAGGCCGCAACCGGCTACAAAGATACCCAACACCAGATCTGGAGATCGCCCTGACAGAATAGCGGAGCCCGTAATCATCGCCACGGCCAGAAAAGACAGGAGCAAACGAAGGGCTACAACGTTGGAGAAGATGCTAGAAGTCTTCTCTTTGTCTCTGGCTATTTCCCTCAAGGCATAGGGGGCCAATCCAAGATCCGAGAAAATGGCAAAGATACCCACATAGGCTAACACAGTGCTGTATTGGCCATAGCTCTCGCCTCCGAGTCGCCGCACCACAAAGACAGAAAAGCAGAAAGATAGGATTTTGACAGCCCAATTCCCCAGCAGGCTGAAAACTGAATTCTTAACAACAATCGCTGATAGTTGCCTCACTTGGCTATGTTCCCTTTCGGTGACACTCTAACCCCCATGCCTCTCACTTATTTGGACTTCGGAGACGACCATCCCCGGCCACAGCTCGGTAGATCTCTTCCAGTTCATCCATTTCTTGCGCTACACTCTTCACCGGGCCGATGCCCGCGCGCAAGGCGGGTAGCAAACAGGGATCGTCCAACAGCCGTCGCAACTGCCGGGCCAGGTCGTCGGCGTCGCCCGGTGCAAAAAGTAGGCCGTTCTCCTCGTCGCGCACCAACTCGGCCAATGCTCCCAGGTTGGAAGCAACCACCGGGGTGCGGTGGGCGAAAGCTTCCAAGATTGCGTTGGGGCTGTTCTCGTACCATAGCGAGGGCACGACGATGACATCCAGTTCGCGCAACACCTGGCTCACCTCCTGGCGGCGATAGACCCCGGCCAGTTTCAATCGCTCGCTCCCTGCCATCAGCCGGCGCAGGCGCGCGGTGTATTCTGGAAAGGGCGTTGTATCGCCGTAGGCCCGCACCGACAGGGAGGCATTTGGCATCCGTCTCGCCGCCTCGAACAGCAGGTGGACCCCTTTGTGCCAGGCGATTTGTCCGATGTAACCCACCCGTAGGCCAGACGACGGTGTTTTCTCCAGCATCTCGGGCATCAAGTCAGGAAAATCTCGCCCCTGGCGTGAAAAGATAATCCGCTCTGGCTCCACCCCTGCCTCGATAAAGATCGAGCGCAAAAATTGCGAGGGGCTGATGATAGCATCTACCTGGTTGAGCGTCTGGCACAAGAAGGCCATTCGCGCCTCAACGTTGCGGATCTGAGTTTTCTGCAAACGCCAGAAAGCATCCATCAGACGAGGGGCGATACGTCCCGGCAGGCGATACCGCCGTTTCTCTTCGCCCAGACAGCGAGCGCAGGTGACAGCGTTGATAGGCAACGTAGAAACCTGCCCGTTGCTGCGCAACATCCAAATGCGCCGACAGAGAAACCAGAAATCGGTCAGTGTGACCACAGTGGGGATGCCAAGCTGATGGGCGACCCGCAGCGCACGCCCCGACATCAGGTAGCCGCCAATTAGATGAAAGACATCAGGATATTGCTCATCTAGGAACTCCCGCAGATGGTGGCCGATCCAAGGATTGTCGTATTCCCAGCGAAAGGGGTCGGGCGCGGCCGCTAGGTTAAAGGAAAGGCGGCGCACCGCTATCCCGTCGTAGGCGCTATCTTCCCAGGCCACGCTGCCAACCGGGCCTGTGTCAATGCGCTCGACACAGACGACGTGCACCTCGTGGCTGCGTGCCCGTAGAGCAGCGGCCGTGCGATAGGCACGCAATTCAGCGCCGCCGGTATAGCGCGGCGGAAAGTGATGAACAGCTATCACGATTTTCACAGTTTTCTGCCCTCTGATTTCACCTGCTACCAGTCAGCTTCCCCTTCAACTAGTTGAGAGTCACCGCGCCGGTGCAGCAGCCGGAGGATCATAGCCCATTCGGTGTCATCAAGCAGCCGCAACCCTAGTACGAACCCACCATACACCACAGCGCCCAGGCCGATCATCAGAAACAGATTCAGATCATCAGCCAACCCGACCACAACGCCCATGAACACTGATGCGATCAGGATGCGCACGAACACCCATGTCATATCTGGCAGATGTAACTTGTGTCGAAGCAAAAAGTGGAACTGCAATGCGCCGATCAAGTCGGTGACAACCGTCACCAGTGATGCACCCACCAAGCCAAAGCGCGGAATGGCGTATAGATTCAGGATGACATTGGCCGCTGCGTTGATGCTGTAAATCCGCGCGGCCGCACGCTCCTCACTGATGATTGTCGTCATATTGCCGCAGAAGCCGGTAAACATGATAAGAGGTACATCCCAAATGAGAATTTTCAGCGCTAGTGCAGATGGCAAGAACTCGTCAGTGTACAGAAAACGGATCAATGGGAAAGCGATCAGCATCCCGCCAACGGCGATCGGCGCTGAGGACATCATGATGAATTTGACTGAACGGTGATACCAGCGTTCGACGTTAGCCGGATCATTAACGTATGTCCGTGACAATGAGGGGACGATAGCTTCTTTGAAGCCACGGAAGAAGAACATGAGGGAGAATACCAGGTTGTAAGCCACATTGTACCAGCCCACCACATGCTCCGGCTGGTACATAGACAGCATCACGGTATCAATACTGAAAGCAATCATCAGCGTCAGCGAGATGATACCAAACGGGAGACCTGATCGGATCAGGTGCGGCCAAGTACGAGGCTCAAGTTGAAATGAGAGCGTCGCCATGTGATGATGTCGGATGACCCATATCGCCAATCCAATCTGAAATGGGACTCCAATCAAACTGGCGATAATCAGCGAAATGAATCCCCAGCCACTGAGCAAGAAGATGGCCCCAAAGAGGACGAAGATCAATTGCCCCAAGATAGTTAGGCCAATGACGTAATCCAGACGCTCGTTTGCCGTCAGCACCGTGGTCAATGGAGCCAGGAATGCATACAGCAGGAAGCCCCACGTGTGGACAAAGATGCCCAGCACCAACTCTAGCGAATAGCCGACGACCACAGCACCCAGCGTGATCCCTATTATCCCGAGGATCGCCAGCAGGAAGCGCAACGCCACCAGATTCCAGAAGAGCGCCTGTGTCTTGCTGCGGTCCTGCGCAATCTCACGCATGACATATTGGGTCATGCCAAGCTCGATGAATATTGAAAAGAGTCCCGTGAAGGCCAGCACGATTGAGTATTGACCGAATCGCTCGTCGCCCAAGCGGCGGACTACGTAAACGTTGAAAAGGAAGGTCAGCGCTTTGAGCGCAACGCTCCCTAGCGTGACGAAAACTGTGTTCCTAATGATGATATGGCCAAGTTTCCGATGGAACCGGCTTTCAACTGCGCCAGTTTCAGACATGAAACGCATCTCCTTGAGAGCTGGCTGGAAGACAACTACAAAAGTACCAACGGGCGAATAACACGAGTCAAGCCATCACATTGTAAATGGCCTGTTCGGAGTTGGCCGATATTACCACCAGTCCATCTAGACCTTGTTTCTTCACGGCCAAAAGTTGCTTATTAACATCGGTTTCCGCTACAGGAGCTGTGTCTGTACTCAACAGAATGCCGTAGAACTTGGCATCTATCTCGCTAATAAATCCCAACTTGTTAATATGATCTTGCAATGATGGGGACAGGTTTTGCGCAAGAAATGTCCATACACCATAGATTCTTTTGCGTCTAACAACCCGCGCACCCCAACGCCGCTTACTATCAAAGACGCCGTTAGAGCGCCAGGCATGACTTCCACCCATGTCATAGATCTTAGCCCCCTGGCTATGGCCCCAGTTTATAGCATACCAAGTAATAATGGTGCCAATCCCTTGCTTAAAAAGCTGGGAGTCAGCCTCTAAGACGGCTCTTTCAATATCATAGCATGTATCATTGGCTATATAACATAATAAGCCAGCTACTGGTTTATCATGTTGGGTTACCAGCACCAACCCCCCTCTAACGAACCATCGTTGCCATTGGTCTTGATAACGAGCCACCAAAGCCAAATAGCCATGCCTGGTTTTAACAAAGGGCAAATACATGTGGTAATAAAAGTGGTCAAAATCAGCTTTGGACTGGCTAAATCTGTAATTAAACCCAACTCGCTTGGCTTTGTTGAGTCTATGGCGCTCAGTTGCAAACTTTTTGCCAGAAATCAACGACTCCAATGGCTCCGGAATGGTAAGAGTTTGTTGAACCCAGGTGGGAACCGTAAAGGTAAAGGCAGTTCTGGGTGGCCAGGGGTGGATGCGGCTTAACTCACATATTACCAAGTTTGCTCCTTCCGCAAGCCATTGTTGAGTGTGCGCAGAGAGCTTCCATAACGCTATTCTCCCCAACTCTTGCTGGTTGGCTTCTTGCTCAAAAAAAAGATGACGTATTTCTCTTAAACTTTGCTCTGTCCCCACAAAGATAATTGTCCAATCTGCTCCGATTAGTTTATAGCCGGGTAAACGAGGGAAGGCGCGCAACAACCAACTCACATCACCTACATATCGAGCTATGTGTTTAGCCATGCTTTGCCCGGCTGGCCAGGGCAGTCGGTAGACATCCATTAATATCATATCACATAGATCGATAACTCTGTCCAGGCAATAGTTAAGCCAAACTTTGACCCGTCTATACAGTTTGCGCATCATGGCTTTAACAAGTACCATAGTCTCAGTCGTAAAATCTGCGCAGCATCATTTCGTAAGTCATAATAGGAGCAATCTTGCCAATCGTATGCACCTCTAAATCGGACTGATGGCGACGCCATAGGGAGCGAAGGAACTCGGGGCTAAAAATGTCCCTTTGCAGTGTTCGTTCACCCAGTAGGATACTCTCTCCCCATCCTCGTAACTCATTGCGCAACCAATTCTCATAATCTGCATAAAGCGTAGGGTGCTCTGAGAACACGGGAGCGACTCGGCGGTTGATGAATAATTTGCCCTTCTGAACCAGCTTAGCTACGATACGGGCTACTTCACCACTAGTGATAGGCAAGTCATCTTTGTCATAAGGGATACGACTAAGAGGTCGCGTGAACCTGAGAACCACTGCCCGCCTTAATTTACGGTTAAAGAGCATCTCTGGGGGCAGCGCGTAGATAAATTCGATATAGCGATAATCGCAAAAAGGTAAACGCAGTTCAAAGTATGGCCGACTAAAAACGATGTAATATTGAAATAGTCTACGGTCAGGATTGAAACGGGAAAAACTCGCAGCCCGTAGTGCATAAGGTAGGTGATTGTACTTGGCCAACTCTGACCTAAGAGAATCGAATGCTAAACCACGCATTTGCGATGAAATTCTGGGAGAGAACAAGAGCTTCTCTTCAATATCATCTAGGGAAGGCCATGTCGTCTCCTGTGACAGTGAGTAAAATACGTGATGCAAAAATGCTAGATCATCTGGTGCTTGCAGAATAGCCGGATCTTCCCAATTGATCGCCGCTCCACCGAAACCGGTCAAGTTCACATCTATCAGCAGGTGAACTTGATCCAGAATGCTGATCCCATGCGCGTGTATCCAGCTATGAAAGCCTTCTGTTAGCTCCAGGTGAAAGTCAACAAAATCCTCTACCCATCTTCCATCGGGAAATTCAAAGTAATGGTGCTCTGTGCCAACTTTGGCGGCAATCTTCTGAGCATACACCACATCCCGGCAGCCCCGTTGCCCGAAAGTAATTGAGGTGATTGGGAATTTGTCTCTGTCAATCAGCCCCAGAATAACTCGTGAGTCTACTCCTCCGCTTAAATACACACCGAAACGATAATCTCCATCTGTTAGTCTATTCACCGCTGCTTTTAACAGCCGGCCAGCCTCTTCTACCGCATCTTCAAAGGTCAAGGTCGCCGGGAGTTCAGGTATCTGAGAAAGGTCCCAGTATGGCTGGACCATCAAACAATCAGTCCGAATGTTGTAACGAAGGAGCGAAGCGTTAGGCAAAAGTTTGAGCCTTTCAAAGAAAGTCTTGTCACCCAACAGGTGCTGAAAGCGCACATATTCAGCCAAGGCAGTCAGGTCCAGCTTTTTGTGGAAATCAGGGTCGCACAAGATCCCCTTCATCTCCGGCGCGAAGATCAGCTTGCCGTCGTAATGAGCATAGAAAAGCGGATACAATCCATAGCGATCATTGACAATGATCACCTCCTGTCGGCTACGGTTCCAGATAGCCAACACGAACACGCCTTCCAGATCGTGGACGAACTGCTCCCCTTTCTCCTGGTATAGCCGTAATATCAATTCCAAATCACCGTTGCCCCGGAAACGATGTCCCTTTGCCTTCAGGCCACGGCGGAGTTCCGCAGCGTTGTAGAATTCACCGCTCAGGAAAATCATCAGATTCCGGTCTTCGCTACAGACAGGCTGCCGTTCCTGGTTAAAAATCCCAATGCCAATCCGTCCCAGGCCCACACCAGCGTTTTCGTCGTAATGAGTCTCGACCACATACCACTCACGATGTGACATCTTTGTGCCCATCTTGGTGAGAAGCGGCTTGATTTGCGTATCTCGTTTGCTGTCTAGAACTCCAAAGACCCCACTCATTTGGTAGATCCTTCGTCCTGAACCAAGTCAGCCAACACTCGCTGAACGGCCCCTGCTCTGGCTTCAAGAGCGGAGGGCCTGAAGAGGCCACCCGGCAAACAAGCTACAGATAAGTGTCTCCTACTTTGCCCCATCCCCTCCTTCGGCCGCCTGGCCTGCCGCCGCCACACTTTCGGCCGGCTCAGCCTCGACGCCCTGTTCCAGAGGGAGATGCCATTCCTCCGCCACCTCTCCGCCAAAACGCTGCTCGATCAGGCGCAAGGTCTCCAGGGCCATGCCAATGCGGTCTCGCAACTCCTCGTCCTTGGCGCTCATCGGCCGACCCTCCGGCCACACCCTGTTGATCTCCTTCTCAAGCTCGCTGCTGAGGCCCTGACTCAGCAGCGGGGCAAACTCTCTCAAATTACCCCGTCCCGAACCTACGGCCTCCAAGGCGCTGGAGGCCAAGTCCACCAGAGGCCCCAATCCTTCCTCACCGACAACCGGAGGAGCAACAACGGGCCTGAAGCGACGGCGCGGAAGCAAGGTCCATCCACCCGACCTGGCTCTGCTGAAAAGGATGCCCATGATAGGAGCCCCCTCATAGGCCAACAGCCGTTCCTTGGCTCTCGCGGCATCCTCCAGGGTCGTATAACCGTCTCGCACCACCAGCAAAGTGCCCTCAACCAAACCCGAGAGGATGGCCGTATCAGGAGCCAGAAGCACAGGCGGGCTATCGAAAATGACAATATCCGCCTGATCTCTGAGAGCCTCGAGCAGCCCAATCAGGCGCGGCGAGGTCAAAGCAAGAGCCAAGTCCAAAGGCGGTCTGCCGGCAGCCAGGAGGCTCAAGTTGGGGATGTTCGTCTCCTGAAGGGCCTTCGACAGCGACGGGGCGTGGCCGAGCAACAACTCACACAGGCCATAATCGTTGGGCAGGCCAAAAACCTCGTGGAGGTCGGGGGTACGCAAGTCCGCATCCACTACAATGACCCGCTGTCCCCCGAAGGCGATAACTGTTCCCAGACCGGCCACGACAGCCGTCCTGCCTTCTCGGCGGCCCGGACTGGTGACCAGGATAGTTGACACTGCCCGGCGGGAAGGGGTGAGGAAGATATTCGCCCTCAAAAGGCGCAGAGCTTCGGCCTCGGACGAGTCAAGGGCAATGTCGGTGCTGATGTGCCCATCCTCTTGCGGCAACCGGGGCATAAGGCCCACAACCGGTAAATCGAGAAGGTCACGGTCCTTATATAACCCCCAGCGCAAAGTGTCGTCCAGGAACTCGATGATAAAGGCCGCTCCCAGGGCCAGGGCCAACCCGGCCGCCCCGGCCACCAGCAATATCAACCTGGCTCTGCTGGAGATGGGCCGGGTGGGTTCAACGGCCGGTTCGACGATGGTCAGGATGTTGGTCGAGCTATTAATCAGCGATTGCAGCAGCGAGGCGTATGTAGATTTATAATTGGTCGCCACCGCTTCCAGGCCAGAAAGCCTGCGCTGCGCTTCTTCAATTTCAGCCGCCGAGGTCAAGTTAGGAAGAGAATTATTAAGCTCCCTTATCTCCCTCTCCACGTCCTTGATCTTCACCTCAAGGTCGGCCAACTGCTCCCGGATGAAAGCCTGCTGTCGCTGGCTGTCTTCCACGGAAGTGGGGCTCTGCCGGATCAGCTCATCGGCCAGGGCGTTGGCGATAAGGGCGGCCGCCTGGGGGTCGGTATCGGTCACCATGATCTCCAGAAGCTGGGCTTCCGGGCTAACCCAGGCCGTTATCTGTTGGGCCAGGGCTTCGGGCGACCTTTCCAGGCTCAGCCTCTGAATGACCGCCTGGGTGATGGGGCGCCGCTTGACCAGCACTGTATAGGCCCGGGCCAGACTGGCACTGGCCCTCATCAAGCTTGGATCAGGGCTGGGCTGCTGCAAGGTGGTGCCCACCATCAAAGTGACCTTGGCCTGATACAAGGCCGGTTGCCTGGAAAGGAAGTGGTAACTAATGCTTGTGGGTATGATCACCCCTATGACGAGCAGCCACCACCAACGCTTAACGACGTTAAAATACTGACGCAGTTCCACTTTTCCCATGTCTCTTCTCCAACTCCGCTACTTACCCGATTCGGACATTGGTCTCTAAAAAGACCGCTGATAATTTACCACCAAGGCATTAAGCCAAGTCTTCTCCTTCCATCGGTTCTGCTTTCGAGGCCGAGAAAGTGGGCTTGAGAGGGTACCCCTCAAGCTCCCCGGGCCTCGCGCAAGCCCTAACTCCTCATCCAGCTCAGGTGCTGGAGACCGATGCTGAAAGCCGACCTCAATGTGGCCAGATTGCTCACGCTCTTGAGAAAAGTCCAGATCGGGCCGGGACGCATGGCCCACTCTCTGAAAGCCCGCTGCGCGGCCCGCTCCAGTTGCTCGGCCGAGAGGCCGGGATAATCCAACACAGTGGAACGGTCCATGTCCACCTCTTCCCAGCGTGTGCCCGGCCGAAACCAACCGTTTTCCAGGACCTCAAAGAAGAAGGGGGTGCCCGGATAGGGAGCCGCAATGTGGAAGAGGGCCAGGTCCAAAGGAAGTTTCTTGGAAAAGTCAATTGTCTGTTGGATGGTCTCCTCTGTCTCCCCCGGCAGGCCGATGATAAAATAGCCCCAGTTTTTGATGCCCGCCGCTTTGCTCCAGCGCAAGGCCCGCTCGGCTTTCTCCAGAGAGATTCCCTTGCGGGCACGCTTGAGAATCTCTTCGCTACCGGACTCGATTCCCCAGGAGATCATCCAGCAGCCCGATTTTCCCATGAGTTGCAGCATCTCCTCGTCCACAAAGTCCACGCGGCTGTTGCACGTCCAGCGGATTTTCAAGCCCTCTTTGAGGATCAAATTGCACAGCCCCATCACCTGCTGCCGGTCCACCGTAAAGAGATCGGCGTACATGTGGACGTTGTGAATCCCCAGGTCCTTGAGCAGCCACAGCTCCTCCATGATGTTTTCGGGTGAGCGCACCCGCACGGAGTACTGATAGCTGACGTGTTTGATGCAAAAGCGACAGCCTGCCGGGCACCCTCGGCTGGTCACCACAAAAGTGTAGGGGCCCTTGAGCATCGGAACGCGATACTTGTCCAGCGGTAACAGGTGATGGAGGGGCAGAGGTAAATCATCCAGACTGGGGATGAAAGGTCGGTCGGCGTTGACCACGATTTGCCCATCCCTTCGACCAGGCTCAGGGCAGGCTCGCCGCCAAGCCAGCCCCTGCACGTGGCTCAAGTCCACCGCCCCTTCTCCCTCCGCTCCGGCCTCCTCCAGGGTATCTATCAACTCTCGCAAAGTCAACTCCGGCTCACCGCGCAGCACAAAGTCCAAACAGGGAAAAGGCTCCATAGTCTCTCGTGTCAGGGGAGTGACGTGGGTGCCAAAGGCGATGGTCCTGGCCCCGACGGATCGGGCCAGGAAAACACCGTACATGTCGTTGGTCAAGGTGGGAGCCGTGACCTGGGTGACGTAGTAGCGGGGCCGCTTAGCGCGGAGCAGTTGCTGGAACTCTTCCCAGCCCATCCGCTCAGCGATGGCGTCAATGATCTCCACCGTGTAGTCGGGATGCAGCATGGCGGCCAATTGGGCTAACGACACCTGAGGCCAGATCATGTTCTCACGGGAGCGACGCCCAACGCGGTGCTGGCTGCGAATCCAGACGCCGCCGTCGGGAGCCGGCGGGTTGACCAAAAGCACGTCAACCACGCTTCGGAGCCGATCCTCCCCAGAGGCGTTGCGTATGGCCGCGCTTACGTCAGGAAA
>JAOZOT010000002.1:28638-50846 GCA_029933115.1 Anaerolineae bacterium
CTAGGCTCCTTCCAGATCCCACTGCGTCCTGATCTCCCGCTCGCTTAAATCTTCCAGGACCCGCATCACCAGCCAGGAGATCATCAATTGCAGCCCCATCAGCACCAGCAGGGCACTCCCCACCAGGTAGAGCCAGAGGCGGGACACGTCCCAACCCCGCAGGCCCAACGAGAAGCTGGCCCCGCCCAGAAGCACCCCACCGCAGGCGACCAGCAGCCCCATCCAACCGAAGTGGTGATCCAGCGAGGGGGTGAAGATCGGTTTACCGAACAAGCCCTGGCGCACAGGCCGCTTGTGAAACAGAGAGACCAGGTAGTTGAACATCGCCCCCAGGGAGAAGAGACTGACCCCTGAGACCCCCATCACCAGGGCGGTATAGACGCTGAAAACCCCCCAGTGGCCCAGAGTCGTTACCCCCTGAAGGCGCAAGGCCACCAGGCCCACACCGACGGCCAGGGCCAAGAAGATAGCGAACACCCCAACCATCCCCAGGACGCGCACGGGGTTGTAGCTCATAGCCGTCCAGACAATAGAGTTGGCGAAGCGCAGTCCATCTCGGACGACGCTGAGCTTGGAGCGGCCCATGCGCTCACTGTAGGTGATGGGCACCTCGACCATCTTGATATGCTCGTGAAGGGCACGAGTACTCATGACCGGGGTGAAATTGAGGCCATCGGGCAGTGGATACAACTCGGCCAGCACCTCGTGACGGAACACCCTCATCCCACTGGCGCTGTCGCTGACCCGGTGATTGCCCAGCAGGCTGACCAGAGCGGCAAAGATGGTGTTGCCCACACGCCGCACCAGCGGCATCTCGCTTTCGGTGCCGGTCATGCGCGAGCCGATCACCAGGTCAGCTCCCTCCTCCAAAATGGGCCGACAAAGCTGGGGGAAACACTCCGGCGGATAGGTGCCATCAGCGTCGAGGAAAGCCAGCAGGTCGCCACGAGCGTGACGGAAGCCGGTCTTGAGGGCCGCCCCATAACCCCGGTTGACCTCATGTTTGACCAAACGCACGTCAGGATTGTCGGCCACGATCTCACACGTACGGTCCTGTGAGCCATCGTCCACGACGATGACCTCTAGCTCCTGGACACCACAAGCCTTCAGAGAAGGTCGGACCGCCAGGACCCTCTTCACGATGGCGGCGATGCCGCTCTCCTCGTTGTAGGCCGGTATGACTACTGAAAGGGAAGCCATAACACTTTCTCCTTCAAGATCTATTTTCGCTCGTGGCGGATTTGCCATCCGCCGCCGGGGCGCCGGATTACAAACCCGGCGGGAGCAATTTGTGATCTCCTGATGCTATAGAGGCTAAAGGTAGACCACTTGCTCCGGTTGAGCTGCCCGCTCGGCGACCTCCAGAGTGATCTCCTTAACCACCCGGGCCGGTGCTCCGGCCGCCACCGTGTGGGGGGGCACGTCTCGCGTCACCACAGCGCCGGCGCCTATCACCGCGCCCTGACCTATCCGCACCCCATCGGTGATGATCGCCCCCGCCCCGATCCACACATTGTCCTCAATCACGATCCCTTCGGCGGTGATTCCCTGCTCGATTATCGGTCGGGTCGGGTCACTGAAGACGTGGTTGACAGCCAATACCTGCACCAACGGGGCCAAATACACCTTGTCGCCGATGGTCACCCCCCCCTGTCCCCGGATAACGCAGAACTCGCCGATGAGACAATCGCGGCCGATCTTTATGCCGGCGTGAGGTATCCGGCGAAAGTTGTACACGTGCAACTCAGCGTGGTGCATTACAAAGCTGTTGTCACCGATCTCGATGCCACCTGGGCAGGCGTGCAGGTAGACTCCGTGGTCAATGTAGACATTGCGGCCAAGAATGATGTCACGCGGCCGGCTCAAGCGCACCCCGCTCTCAATAGCGGCAAACCCCCGGCTGTGCAAGATCAACTTGTACATCACGGCCCGCAGGCCCACCCCGATAATGCTGGGCACCCAGGCGACACACAGGAACACAACCTGCTCCAGAATATAGCGGCTCAGGCTGGTCGAATGAGCACTGATATAGTAACGTAGTCTACTCAACATGCACCTGCATCCGTGGTATCTGTCTACTGTGTCAAGCCGCCAGACTGAAACCTGCGGCTTGATGCTGTGCGCCGGTCGCCCGCGTGGGCGGACAACCCGCGCCGCAGGCGCTCAGGCGCGATTTCAATCGCCGGCCAGGGGCGGCAAACTGCTCACCTTGTTTTTCCTCTTCTTCGCCCTGATCAGCTCCTGCAAGTCCGCCCTGCTGATGCGCCATTGATGTCCAATTTTGAAAGCCGGCAGCCGACCACTTCTGCACCACCGCCACGTGGTCTTTTTGCTGAGCTTCAGATACGCTGCCGCTTCCTCGATGGTCAACAAATCGTCTTCTTGCACTATAGCGCCTTTCCGAGCGCAGCCACAGCCCCTGAACCCGCCGGGGTGACGGGCGAGGGCGAAACGACTAGACAGGGCAGCGGCCGGCCGGAGCACCCTCCTGCCTCAGGATCCACGCTGCTGCTTCCGGCAAATCCTCAAACACCGGCACCTTCCCCAGACCCTGCTCGAGCAGCCTCGCTGCCTGCTCTCGCCCCCGCCCGGTCAGCACCATCAACGGTTGCGCCCCCACGGCCAGGGCAGCCTGCACATCGCTCAGCGCGTCGCCTACCATGTAGGACTCTGGCAGATTCACCTCCAGCCGCCTGGCGGCCTCCACCAGAAGCCCCGGTCGAGGCTTGCGGCACTCACACCCTTCCTCCGGACGGTGCGGACAATAGAAGACGGCGTCTATCCGCCCACCTGCCGCCTGTGCCAGGTCCATCATCCGGCGGTGGATTTCCTCCACAGTCTCCCGGCTCACCAGGCCGCGATTGATGGCCGACTGGTTGCTGACCACGATGACCAGCATCCCGGTGCTGCCCAAGAGGCGTAGCGCTTGCAGCACCCCCGGCAGAACGACAAACTCTTCCAGGTTTTTGACATAGTCGGGCCGGTTCTCGTTGATGACGCCGTCCCGGTCGAGAAATACGGCCCTACGCATGAGGCATAGACTCCACCAGGCATAACCCTCATAGCTCCGCCACCAGGGTGCGACGCGCTTCCTCGCACCTTAATTGACAGCAACGGCCAACTTTAGACATCAATGCCCAGAAACGAGCAAAAAAATAAAACACCGCATCGCAGTGGTCTACGTCCTGGAGATGATCAGCACACCTACGATGACGACCCCTATGCCCAACCACCGTCCGACGGGCACCTGCTCTCCCAGGACCAGCCAGGCCGTCAAAGGCACCAGGACGTAGGTCAAAGCCAGCATCGGATAGGCCAGACTGAGGTCCAAGCGCGAGAGGACCGCCAGCCAGAACACAGAACCTACCGCGTAAAAGGTCAGCCCGGCCACAATCAGGGGAGTGGTGAAAACCCGCAAAGCCACCGGGAGGAGACCGGCAAGACCTTCGCCACCGGTGAGCCTGACCTGTCCCATGCCCATTTTCAGGCACAGTTGGCCACTCACGCCCATTACCACCGACAAAAGAATCAGCAACAGAGATTTCATCGTAGAACCGCAGGTAGAAGAGAGGCAGGCACGTAATCACTCCGCCAGATGTGGTCGAGTCTATCCTCAAAGAGCACGATGCGCGCCCCTTCGAAATCAAAGCTGAATTCCATGCGACGCAACCCCATCTCCTCCAGGGTCCTCGTCACCTCATCTTGATGCTCCTCCTGACAATAGAGCATGAGGAAGCCCCCACTTCCGGCTCCGGTGAGTTTGCCCCCCTCTGCACCGGCCGTCTTCGCTGCCGCGTAGCACTCATCAATGAAAGAGTTGGTGACGTTGGGCGCCAGGGTCCGCTTGTTCTCCCATGAGAGGTCCAAAAGCTCTCCAAAGGCCCTCAAATTCCCCTCTTCCAGGGCTTCTCTGGTAGCCAGGCCCAGTTCTTTGATGGCGTGCAGAGTGTGGAGGACGCGCTCATCGTCTTTTTCGGCGGCCCGTTTCTGATACTTCAGGATGGAGGATGACCTTCTCGTGCCGCCCAGGAAGAAGAGCATCAATCTCCTTTGCAAGGTTTCCAGCGTCGCCTCAGTCACTCGTAAGGGTTCTACAGTGACCCCCTTTGTGGTAAATACGATGAAGTTAAGCCCTCCAAAGGAAGCAGCGTACTGATCTTGCTTGCCAACGGGCATTCCCATCTTCTCTATTTCAATGTAGCAGGCCAACTCGGCCACCTCGCCGGGGGAGAGATGCAGGCCATGCCAGGTCGAGAGAGCCTTGATCATGGAAACAGCCACACTGCCGGATGAGCCCAGGCCGGTCCCCGGCGGGATCTGAGAGGCCAGAAAGACGTTCAACCCATCCTTCAAGCCAAAATGGTGGATGATGGCTTTCGGCAAGGCCAGGTCGCCATCCCAGATAAGGTCCTCATAAATCGGCTGGCGGTAGAAGGTGCGATAATCGGCGGAATTGATCTCCAAGAAGTCGCGGCTTCCGGGCGACAGAATGGTATAAGCATAGTGGTCTATAGTAGCACTGACGACCACACCTTCAAAACGCGAGTAGTAGGATTCCAGGTCAGTGCCTCCTCCGCCGAAACTGATCCGAACCGGCGCTCTGGCAATCAACATTGTCTTCCTCTCCCGGTAGTACTAAACAACAGTGACTCCGACCGGCCCTGCCCAGGGCAAAATTTGTCACCCAGCAACTCGATGGCCATTCCGCCGTGAGCGAGGCGGAAAGCAGGCTAAGCCTTGGCCAATTGTGGCCCTCGGAACCGATAGCCGACCCCCCATTCGGTGAGCACATACTTGGGCCGCTGGGGACATTCCTCTATCTTCTGACGGAGATAACGTATGTACAGCTTGACATAGTGAGTCTCGTCGGCGTACTCTGGCCCCCACACCCAGGTTAGAAGGGTTTTGTGTGGCACCACCCGACCTGCATTCCTGACAAGACAAGCCAACAGGCGAAACTCGGTGGGGCTCAAGTTCACCGGCCGGCCCTGCCGGTAGACCTGCCGTCGTTCAAAGTCTATCGCCAGGTCACCGTCATCATAATAATAAGATGAAGGATAGTCCGAGGACGTTTTCGTCATGCTGGCACGGCGCAAGAGAGCCTGTATTCTGGCCACCAATTCGCCCGGTCGAAAGGGCTTGGCCATGAATCCGTCCGCTCCCAGAGCCAGGCCCCGCACAATGCTCGCTTTTTCCCTCAGCACTGTGAGAATGAGGATAGGTACATCCGGTGACATCTCCCGGAGACTCCGGCAAATCTCCCAGCCATCCATGCCCGGCATCATAATATCTAATATAACCAAATCAGGATGGTTGTCCTGAAACCGGCGCAAGCCCTCACTCCCGCTGTAGGCGGCTATCACTTCGTAGTCTTGCCTCTCCAGGCACAGCCGCAGTATCTCGATTAGTTTGGGATTGTCATCAATGGCTAAGATTTTCTCTCCCACCTTTCGCCTCCAACCCAGGCAAGCGTGTCTGTCCAAAAGGTCAAAGTCAGTATACCATGCCAAGGTTAGGAAATCGTAAGAAACAAGTTAGAATTTAGTTAGAAGTAACCCAGAGTTATTGACTTTCCCCTCAATTCGTGGTACACTGATACAGAGTACCCCCGGTCAGCACCGTTGCACCGCTCAGTACCACGGCCGTATTTGACATTCGTAGCAATGACTTCGTTGAGCCCGCTAATCCCCGCAATTCACGGCGGCTCTACGCGGATTCGAGGGTAGGAAAAGCCCCCACAGGTTCAGGCAGCCCGCCCCCTGCCAAGCGGCTTCCGCTTCCACAGATCTCGCGTCCGCAAGGCCTGTTCGAAACCTGCGGGAGACCGGCTTACCCCACAAATCTGCTCCTGCTGAGTGTTGGTGGAAAACCTCCCCGAAAAGTGGCGACTACGTCTGTGTAGCTTTCGGGAAGGTCAACAAATGGAGGCAGTAGTTAATACCTTTGCGTTGAAGCCGACTGTTTCCTTCTGAGAATGGGAGGGGAGTCGGTTTTTTTTCGATTTTTGCGCAGCCCCTCATCCCTCGCAGGTCCGAATCCCCGGTTGACTGCAACCTGCGGGAGTACGGCTGACCACGTTCTTGCTCAGAGAGAGGCGAGCACATGGCAGGACGGAGGATTTTAGTAGTTGACGACGAACCCCAAATCGTCGAAGTCTGCACACAAGCCCTGCGAGCCAACGGCTTTGCGGTCGAGAGCAGTCTCGACGGCAGAGAGGCCATCGCCCTGTTGAGGGAGAAGGAATTCGACCTCGTCATCGTAGACTTGATGATGCCCGACGTTGACGGCCTGGAGATACTGCGAATCGCCAGAGAATATGCTCCCTCAACGGCCGGCATCGTCATCACCAGCCACGGTACGATGGAAAAGGCCATTGAGAGCATCCGCGTCGGAGCTCAGGATTTTGTGAAAAAGCCCTTCGCCCCCGAAGACATCATCGCCGCCGCGCAAGACGTGCTGGAGAGACGACAATCCCTGTACGAGGACCTCCGCCTTGAGCTCTGGATGCCCATCCTGAATATCATTGACGCGCTGACGACGGAAATCAACTTGGACCAACTGGCGAGGCTGATCGTGGAGACCATAAAGTTTGCCTTCGGAGCCGACCGCGTTTCACTGCTGTTCTGGGACGATGAGAAGGAGCAGTTGTCGGTCGCCGCGGCCATCGGGCTCCCGGACAAAGTGGTCGGAGCCACCTATAGAGCGGACCGAGGCGTCGCCAGGCGAGCGTTGCGCACGGGCAAGCCCATCACTTTGAACACGGCGCTAGACCTGGACGCGCCCTTCCTGGAAGAAGCGGCGCAAGCTGATGCCTTCTGGGCCGTGTGCCTGCCTTTGCAACTCAGAGGACAGGCCATGGGCGTGCTCAACCTCAGCAGGCTGCCGGACAGCCTCCCCTTCGGGCAAAACGACCTGCAATTGCTTGCCACGCTTTGCAGCCCTATCGCCATTGCCATCGAAAACGCGCGGCTGTACGCCGAAAGCCGACAGCAAGCCGACGAGTTGATAGCCCTGTGGCACATTGGCCAGGACATCAGCTCTACCCTGGACCAGCAGACTGTGCTGGAGCGAATCGCCCGCTGGGCCAAGCAACTCGTCGGCTGTGACGGAGCAATCCTCTACCTGCTCCAGGCCAATCTTTTGCAACCCGTCGTGTCGCTGGGGACCTCCGGCGCCCAAATGCCCCCACACCCTGTAAAGGTCGGCGAAGGAGTCATCGGCCAGGTGGCCCAGACCGGCACAGGCCAGATCGTCAACCACGCAGGTTTGGGCCCAAAAGCGGTGCAGCTTCCGGGCGCGAAGGACACAGAATCTTTGCTCTGTGTGCCCATCCTGTTCAAAGAGAAAGTGATTGGCGTGATGGCCCTCAACCGCCTGGGAGACCACCTCTTCCGGGAGGATGACTTGCACCTGCTGGGCAGGATAGCCCAACAGGCCGCTATTGCCATCGAGAACGCGCGATTGTACGAAGAAACACAGCGCCGCGCCATACAATTGACCACCGCCGCCGAAGTGTCGCGTGATGCCATATCCACCCTGGACATGGAGCAATTGCTGACCAACGCCGTCAACCTGATCCACAACCGCTTTGGCTTCTACCACGCCGGCATCTTTCTGCTAGACGACGCAGGCGAGTACGCCGTCCTCCACGCGGCCACCGGCAAAGCCGGCCGGAAAATGCTGGAACAACAGCACAAGCTCAAGGTCGGTGAGGTCGGCATCGTCGGCTACGTGACGGCGACAGGGGAGCCACGTATCGCCCTCGATGTAGGCCAGGACGCAGTGCACTTTGACAATCCACTGCTACCCAACACCCGTTCGGAGATGGCCCTGCCCTTGAAAGTACGCGGTCGGGTTATCGGCGCATTGGACGTGCAGAGCACCAAAGAGGCCGCTTTCAGCGCCGAGGACATAGCTACCCTCCAGACAATGGCCGACCAATTGGCCATCGCCATTGAGAACGCCCGCTTATACGAGGAGGAGCGGCGGCGCGCCGAGGAACTGGCCACCCTCAACGCCATCACCAAAACAGTGAGCCGCTCCCTGGACCTGGACACCATCCTGGACGAGGCCCTGAGCAAAGTGTTCGAGGTCATAGAGGCAGACGCAGGCGGAATTTACCTGCTGGATGAAAGGAATGACGAACTGACATTGACCGTCCATCACGGCTTCTCCGAATCATTCCTCCAGGAGAAACAGCGGCTGAGCGTGGGGGAGGGTGCAGTCGGCCAGGCCGCCCAAGCGGTGAGGCCCATCCTGGTAGAGGCTCCTGCGGATGACGAACTGCCGGCAGAGGGAGAGAGAGCCATCCTCCTGGAAGAAGGCATCCGTGCGGGGGTCAGCGTGCCTCTCAGCACGAGAGGCCGGGTGCACGGCGTGCTGAGCATCGCCAGACGTCAAGAACGGCCTTTCACCTCCCGGGAGGTAGAGTTGTTGACTGCCATCGGCAATCAGATTGCCGTAGCCATCGAGAACGCCCAACTGTATAAGAAGGCCACCGACAGAATGAAAGAGGCGACGGCCCTGCACAGGGTGAGCAGCACCCTGATGCGCACCCTCAACCTCGATCAACTCTTGGAAAGCGTCCTCGAAGTGCTCCAGAGGTCCTTCGGCTATTCCCACTGCGCCATCTCACTGGTTGACGAGAAGACAGGAGAACTCTGCATCGCCGCAGCCCGCGGCTACCTGCGAGACACGATGGCGAAACCGGGCGCCAAAACAGGCCAGGAGGGAATCATCGGCTGGGTGGCGGCCAACAGGATACCCCTAAACGTCCCCGACGTGCACCAGGACGACCGCTACGTGGAGAGGGTGAAGGGGATTGGCGCGGAGATAGCCGTGCCCATGCTGGTCGGTGAAAAGCTCGTGGGCGTCCTGGATGTGCAGAGCACCGAGGTCAACGCCTTCAGTGAGGAGGACCTGAGAACCTTGTCCTCAATAGCGGCCCAGGCGGCTACTGCCATCGAACGCTCTCGACTGTACGAGACCACTCTGGCCGAAAGGAGAAGGACCGAGCGCATCGTCACCAGCATTGCCGATGGGGTGATCACCGTGGACCACGAGATGCGCATCCTCTCCCTCAACCCGGCCGCCGAAGAAATGACCGGCTGGCAAGAGGCAGAAGCCATCGGCCGCCCTTGCGCCGAAGTGTTGAAGCTGACCTCAGAAAGCGGCGAGCCCTTGGACCACGAACCCTGCCAGACCCTGTCGGCCTACAACTCCCCCCGGGCAGTCCTGACCCGCAAAGATGGGCGCTCAATCTACGTCTCGACCAGCCTGTCTCCGCTGTCAGGCCCCGCCGATGAAGTGCCGGGAGGAGTCATAGCCATCCGCGATTGCTCAGCAGAGGTAGAGTTGGACCGCATAAAGTCGGAAATGGTCACTATGGTCTCTCACGAACTGCGTTCTCCCCTGGCCAACATGCAGACGGCCATAGAACTGGTGTTGACTTCTGACTTCGAGGAGGACCTGCAGCGGGAGATGTTAGACATTGTGCGCTCCCAATGCGCTCGCCTGGCCTCCTTCGTGGAAGAACTTCTGGACATCTCACAACTCGAAACGGGTCAAATAGCCATGCGCTGGGAGCCGGTGACCCTATGGCCCCTGATCCAACGAGTCGTTCACACCTTCGAAGCCACAACCCAGAAACGACACCACTTTCAGCTCATCGGGCAGAGCGAGCTCCCATTTGCCTGGGCAGACCCCCACAAGGTAGAGATGATCCTCACCAATCTCTTGCAAAACGCCGTCAACTATTCCCCCGAAGGGTCCACCATCACCATCGAGGTGAAGACGAGGGACGATAGCCCAGACATTGCAGTGTCTGTGAGCGACGAGGGAGAAGGCATCGCCCCCGAGCACCTGGAGCAATTGTTCCAGCCATACTACCGCATAGGCGCCGATGGGGCAGGGGGAATAGCCGGGCGGGGCCTGGGCCTGTACATAGTCAAGAGACTGCTCGAACTGCAAGGCGGCAAAATCTGGGTAGAGAGCGAGCTGGGAAAAGGCTCCCACTTCAACTTCACACTACCCAAAATGGAAGGACCAAGCCTGCAAGTAAACGTGGACGAGGCCTCAAATGGGACATAGCCTGCCCAACCACGATTAAAATGCAGAGCTATCACGGAAGGACAAGTATGGAAAAAGAGACGATTCTGATTATTGACGACGACCCCGATCTAGCCAGGATCGTGCAGTTGAGCCTGAATCGAGAAGGATACCAAACGGTGGTAGCCACCAGCGGCCTGGAAGGGTTGCAGGAAGCGTACCGCGTTCAACCCAACCTGGTCATCCTGGACATCATGATGCCCGGCATGGACGGCTGGGAGGTATGCCGCCGCCTGGTAGAGATGTCAAACGTGCCCATCCTTATGCTCACGGCCAAAGGCACAGAGGCCGACATAGTGAAAGGTCTGCAAATAGGAGCCGATGACTATCTGACCAAGCCCTTCAGCGTGGCCGAGCTCATAGCCAGAGTACAGGCTCTGCTCCGTCGTGCGGGCTCGCCCTCGCGCACAGACAAGTCATCCATCCTTTCCATCGGCAATCTGACCATTGACCTCGGCCGCCGGCTGGTTATGCGGGATGGAAAGCCCATAGATTTGACCCCAACGGAATTCAAGTTGCTGGAATGTTTTGTGACCCACAGAGACCGCGTGCTTCCCCACAGATTTCTGCTGACCGAGGTGTGGGGCCCAGAGTACATTGATGAAACGAACTACCTCAAACTGTACGTAAGATACTTGAGGCGCAAGCTCGAAGAGAATCCGTCTGACCCACAACTAATCGTCACCGAGTGGGGAGTTGGCTATCGGTTCTGCGGAACATAAACCGTGAAGCCAAGGGGGTTAAAGTCTGGTTCGAGAAACTACAGGAGGCTTCGTTGGCCGGAGAGAAAGTACTTGTCGTTGAAGACAAACCAGAGATGATCCGAACCATCACCGATTGCGTGCTAGAACCACAAGGCTACGTCGCCCTAGTCGCCCTCAACGGCGAAGATGGCCTGCGCATGGCTTTGAGCGAAGACCCGGATCTGGTGATCCTGGACCTGCGCCTGCCCAAGATGTCCGGCCTGGAAGTCCTCCGGACCTTGAGAGAGCTCCGGTGTTCGGTGCCGGTCATCGTGATAACAGCCTACGGCTCGGAAGAGGTAGTGGTGCGCGCCCTGCGACTGGGAGCCGACGACTACCTGGCCAAACCATTCGAGCTGGATGAGATGCTCAAGGTCATCGAAAGGGTTCTGGATAAGAGCAAGCAGGAAAAAGAAAGAGTACGGCTATCACGAGAATTGGAAAAAAGCGTGCAAGAGCTATCAAAGAAGCTAGAACTTGTCTTGCACAGCATTGACGAAGGGCTGTTCAGCGTTGATCGAGAACTGCGCATTTTGACCTTTAATCCCGCTGCGGAAAAAATCCTCGGCTGGCGAGAAGGCGAGGTTGTGGGCCGACCATGCACCGAAATCTTCGGAGAAGACGACGCATCCTACCAGGAAGCGCTCCTCTCAGAAGCGATGAGAAAAGCGCAGCCGGTGACCTCGGTTAAGGAAGGCTACCCGGTTACAAACAAATATGGCCGGCGCATCTTTATAACCAGCAGCGTGGTGCCCCTGCTAGACCTCGACGGCCAGGTGGTCGGAGCCATAGTCGCCTTCCGCGATGTCTCGGCCGACGTAGAATTGGCCCACATGAAATCAGGGTTCATCTCCATGGTCTCTCACGAGTTGCGCTCTCCACTGAGCCACATCATCGCTTCCACAGAACTTATACGAGAGGCCGATTTGAGCAGAGATCAGCAGCAAGACTTGTTGAACATTATCCACGCCCAAAGCAACCGCCTGAACAAATTCGTCGAACAGATATTGGACGTTTCTCTGCTGGAGGCGGGCGTGATCAAAGCCGAGCGGAAGCCGGTCGCTCTGAAACCTCTGATCGGACAGATAGTTGAGGCTTTTGAACTCAAGGCCGACACACACCGTTTCGAGGTCACCGCCCTACAAGGGCCAACTATCGTCGTAGGTGACGAGAGCAAGATACACACGGTCCTCACCAATCTGGTGGACAACGCCGTCAACTATTCACCTGAAGGCAGCAGAATCTCTATTGAAGTAAACGATGGGGATGAAGAGGTAGTGATAAGCGTCATTGACGAGGGCATTGGCATCCCGGCCGCGCAACTGGAAAGGATCTTTGAACGGTTTCATCGGGTGAACGCCGGTGACAACCAGGAACAGTACGGCTACGGTCTGGGGCTCTACATCAGCAAGAGACTCATCGAGATACAAGGCGGAAGCATCTGGGCGGAGAGTGAATTGGGGCGAGGTTCACGCTTCAGCTTCAGCCTGCCCAAGTGGTCGCCGGTATCTGACGAGCAGGTGAGCGAGGAGAACAGTGCATAAGACACAGAAGGGACAAAAGCTGACAACCGCGTTGGGCCTGGCCGCGATTATCTTCGCCCTCCTCTGCACCGCCGCCTGTGGGAGCAGCAGTGTCTCCTCAGCCAAAGGTGGAATGAACGTAGTGGTTGTGTCGGGACAGGCCAAAGTGCGAAGCGGCGGAGGAGCTACCCCGATTGCGGAAGGCCAGGAAGCGGTCATTGCTGCCGGCGACCAACTCGTGGCCGATGAGGCCGAGGTGAAACTGCTTCTGGCAGATGGAAGCCTGCTGCACCTGAGTCCTGATACAACCCTCCAGGTGGTCGCACTCTCGGCCGAGGGCGCAACCAAGCTGAGCCAACTGAAAGGCAAACTCAAAGTCGAAGCGGCAAGCCCCTTGCTCACCGTGAAAATATCAACCGCTGCCTCTGACGCATTTGTGCTGAAAACCATGCGCTTCACAGCCACCCCTGGCGTAAGGGACACGACTTTTCAGCTCTGGATTGATGGCGTCAACGCGCTTTTGAGCGTAGAAGCCGGCCGGGTAAACGTTACCAACGACGCGCGCACGGCCACAGTACCCGCCGGCAGCGAGGTGAAAGCCATCCCCGGCGGGGAACTGCTCATCTCCCCGATGGGAGCGCCCGGTGAGCCTACAGCAGTGGCTGCGGAGACCACCGCTGCGATTCCAACAGTTACGCCTGATTTGAGCCGCCCCTCCCCCACGGCGGCTCCCACAGCGACGGTCGCTCCGAACTATTTGTATTCTGCCCCGGGGTTGCTCGGCCCGGCAGATGGGAGCGATTTCAAAGGCGATGAGACCATCCTGCTGATCTGGGCTACCCCAATGCCCCTCTCGGAAGATGAATGGTACGAAATACAGTTGTGGAGAGAGGGAGACGTCCCCCACCGGGTCGTTCAGTGGGTCAAGGAAGGAACCTGGAAGGTTGAGCCACAGTATTACCCCGGGCGCTATCAATGGCGTGTCCTCATCGTGCGCGGCCAAGAAGGTCGCAAAGAACGAGAGTTGAGTCCACCCAGCCAGACGTGGGGCTTTGGCTGGCTCAGCCCTTCGGCCCCGGCCCCGGCCGCCCCTACCAGCCCCCCCGTCAGCGGAGTGCCCGTTGACCTCACCGTCTACCTGCGGGGCACAAACAACGCACAGGGTTTTGTCACACTTGGCGGCGAGCAGGTAGAGGCCGGGACAATCTACACCGAAGGAGGATACGTCTACGGCGACGTGGCGGTGCGCATTGGAGATACAGTATATCACTTCGACAAGCCCAAGCCGGCACCCGGTGAGCCAGAGCAACTGCCTCCACCCTACCGGATGGAATTCAAGTTCCTCGACCCTCTGGCGAATGTAACGAAAGGCCAACCCGGGTTCAACCCCCAGAAAGCCCAATTCTGGGTAGGGGAACTGGACTGTGACAGCGCCGGGTCTCCAGACACGCCCTACAAAATCGAGATGACGCTGTACGCCGGAGACGAGATGCGCAAGCATACCACTGTCAATTTCCTCGTGGCCGATGATCCCTCCTGTGGCGGCGAGGAAAAAGAGCCCGAGGAAGGCGGAGGAGGCGAAAAGCCGCCCGTTCGACCGTGACATCAACAGCCCCTCCCTCTCCCATCTGACGACAGGAGAGGGAGGGGAGTAGCACTTTCAGAGACAGTTTTTTGGCCAAGGAGTCCCCAACTTGCGATTTTCACGCTCAGGTGAGACGGCCCCAAACAAGTTTGGGACTCTGGAAGCCTGCTTTCCCCACCTCTCACCTGCCGCCGGGAAAAACCTACCCTTGTAAGCCCCCCACTCCCCTCTAACCATTTTCTAACCATTCTCTTACAAGGCTCTAACCTCACCGTGTTATAATTTGCATAACAGTTTCCCACGACAGGTGCACTGCGTCTCTCCAAAGCGCATTGCACCTTGAACTCATAGGGCATAGTCCCACGAGGTAATGCCGTGACCCAGCGCAAAAGGTCCCAGAATATCGGTCTGTTAGCGACCGTTGTCTTCTCAGCAATGCTCCTGTGGTTGCTGGCTGCTGTGGTCCAGACCAATTCTATAGCCCATGCCGACCCTCCCTCCCCGCCACAGATCGTGAGCATAACCGTCACCTCCAGCAAGGAGGCTTATTTCCACGACCCAGGGCTGGGAGAAGAAGGCGGCACGGTCTATTTCAGCAACCTGAGCGGAAAAGGGGCCGGGCAGGTCATCACGGTGACGATGACCGTCACCGGCAACATGCCCATTACCCTCACCGGCAACACAGCCTTTGGGATGACACCAACGCCCGACACGAGTTCCGATGGTGAATTGGGGATAACCTACACTATTGGCATCAGCGCGAACACGGAAAACGGCGTTCTCTTCACGATAACCGACTCAAATGGTCTCACCGACACTGCCGTCATCACCTTCACCCAGGACATCACCGCCCCCGACCCACCGTCTTCACCCCAGGCCAGACCCGATAGCTACACCGACACAGGCGAATACGACGACGATACCCTCATCTACCTCACTTGGAACGCCGCCTCCGATAACCCCAACGGCAGCGGCCTCGCCACCTACTACGCCGAAATCGGTGACCCCTCCCCAGATGAACCCGTCACAACCGGCCTCACAGACTCGGACACCGGCTCAGAAGGCCCCAACACCTACTACGTGGCCGCCGCAGACCACGTGGGCAACGTGAGCTCGGCAGTGAGCGACTCCATCACCGTGGACCTCACCCCACCCTCCATCACCACCATCACCGTCACCTCCAACAACCCACCCTACTTCTACAACCCCGGCCTGGAAACCACCGGCGGCACTGTCTTCTTCAACAGCCTCCCCGGCCAGGGCGGCGGCCAGACCATCACCGTCACCGTCTCTTTCACCGACGCCAACCCCTATAGCCTGAGCGGAGACACCGCCTTCGGCCATTCCCCTTCCCCAGACACCACCGGCCCACCTTGGACAATATCCTACACCGTGGGAATAAGCGCACAAACACAAAGCGGCATCGCCTTCACCGTCACCGACCAGGTGAGCCTCACCGACACCGCCGTCATCACCTTCACTCAGGACAACGTCACACCCAGCGTGGTCATCACCGACGTGACTGACCCCGGCTACGATTCTGCCGGCGATGAACTGGACGACGACGGCTCCAACTGGTACGCTGCCCCTGACTTCCCCGGCGGCAATTGGACCTTCACCTCCGACACCGATGATGAGGGAGCCGGTCTGGCCTCTGGTACGGCCATCTGGGACCATTCCAACGACATAACCCGCATCCTGGTCTGCGGAGCCGACGGCGATGGCACCTTCTACAACGTCAGCAGCGACAACGAGGGCACCGTCACCATGACAGTGACCATCACCGACCACGTGGGCAACTCGGCCGGCGACCTGGTCGTCCTCAACATTGACAAGACCGAGCCGACCATCACCTCGCCACACATTGATGACTTTGGCAGCGCTTATCTGCACGTTGACGGTCTCACGGTCTATTACGGCGACGATATGATCGGGCCGGAGGCATTCACCGTCAACGGTTCATCAAATGACGCCGGAGTCGGGTTAGGCAGTGTGAATTTCTCCCCCGCCCTCGGCGACAATCCTGCCAATCAGGGCACCCTTGCCAACTGGATAGGGGAGTACACTGCTGCCACCTGGGACACTGATTCGGGAACAATCACCGTCACCGTCTCCGACCTGCTGGGCAACAGCGCCACCCAGATTTTCACCTACACCAGAGACACCATCAGTCCCACAATAGTCCCGACCGCCATCAGCGAGACCAGCCCTTATCTCCACGCCGATGGCCTGACCCTCTACTACAGCGACTTGATGGGCAGTTCCGCACAGGACTTTGAAGTCCAGGGCACGGCCGATGACGATCCCGGTGGCTCTGGTTTCAGGCACGTTACTTTCTCCCTCGATTTCGGAGACGCACCGGGAAACGACAGTCTCTCGCCGTGGAGCGGTATCTATGATGTGCTCGGTGCGGATGACGGCGCCGGCAACATTACAGTCACCGCTTACGACAACGTAGGCAACTGGTCCACCGGTGTCTTCACCTACATCGAAGATACCACCCCTCCAACAGTGACTCTGACCTACGTCACCCCACCGGGCTACGATGAGGACGATCCCGATGACTATCTCGACACCGATGGCTCCAACTGGTACAACGCCGGTGACTTTACCGCCGGTGGCGATGGCTGGCAATTCACCTCCGATACCGGTGACGACGGGGCCGGCCTGGCCTCTGGTTTCGCCTCCTGGGACCACTCAACCAATCAAACTGACCGCAGCCTGAACTGCGGGCCCGCAGGCGATGGCACCTTTGCCGGTGTCAGCGGCGACGCCGATGGCACCGTCACCGTCACCGTGACCATCACCGACAACGTGGGCAACTCGGCCGGCGACACCGTGTCCTTTAACGTTGACAACACCGAGCCGGTTATCAGCTCTCCATCCATTTACGATTACGGAAGCCCCAAGCTGTATGTTGATAACCTTACCGTCTACTACGGCGATGTCACAACACCACAAAGTTTCCGCGTGCAAGGCGAGGCTAACGACGATGGAGTCGGCTTAAGCTACGCCGCATTTTCCCCGGCCCTCGGTGGCACTCCTGATAACGACACTTCTCCAGAGCACTGGACCGGGGTTTACACGGCAGATACGGATGACGCTCCCCCTTACTCAGGAGTGATTACCGTCACCGCCTACGACCGGCTGGATAACCCTGCCACCCAACTCTTCACCTACACCCGCGACATCAGCAGCCCCACTTCCGTGGCCGGTTCGCCCCGGTACAACAACGGGAATCCCATCGTCGTCACTTACACCAACGCCACCGACACCGGCGGCAGCGGCCTGCAATGGGTCAAGTTGTGGTACAAGAAAGAAGTCAGCGGAACCTGGGCCGACAGCGGCTTGCCCGCTCAAACCGGCCCTTCCGGCAGCTTTAACTTTATCCCGTCCGCAGGGGAGGGCACTTACTACTTTGCCGGCGTGGCCACAGACAACGTTGACAATCAGGAAGACACACCGACGGGCTCAGGGGACGACTACACCATCTATGACATCACCCCGCCCACCACACCGGTGAGTTTCACCTATACACCCAAAGACAGCGCCGGTGACGGGTTCCTGCCCGAGGGCGGCTACTACGATGATACGGTGCTTGATCTGGAATGGGATCCGGCTACCGACAATGGGAGTGGCCTGCTGACGCTCCCCTACCACCTGGGGACGACGCCACACCCCACCGGTGGCAACCACGCTGAAGACTCCTCCTTCGACGTGGGGAGCAGCGGCACCTATACCATCTACCTGACGGCCGAGGACAAGGCCGGCAACATCAGCGACGACGCGGTGACGGGGCCGGTGACCGTGGACACTCAAGCTCCACTGGGAAGCGTTGACTGCCCAGAGGGCACGGCCGAGCTCTCCTTCGTCGTGGATTGGTCGGCTACCACCGATCAGGGACCCGCCGGGCTGCACCTCACCAACCCTTACTCCGTGTCCTACAACATTGACGGCGGCCAATGGCAGAACTGGATCACGGCTACCTCTGCGGTAACGGCCACCTTTGGACCCACCAGCCCCATCACCGTGCACTACGGCTACACCTATTGCTTCCAACTACGCGCCCTGGATAAGGCCGGCAACGTGACGTACACTGCCGGCAATGATTGCACAGAAGTGAGCGAAGCCTACGGCCCCTCCATAAAAAAGGTCTTCTTGCCCATCATCATGGCCCCGGATCCCAATTGGGGCTTCGAGACAGGAGACTTCAGCAATTGGCAACACGGCGGCCGGTTGGCGCAGTCGGTCTCGACGGCCGAGCATCACTCCGGCAGCTACTCAGCCCTGCTCGGCAGCCCCGGCTACGCCTGCGATAACGTCCCGGTCGGCAGCGCCTGGCTGCGTCGCAGCGTCACGATACCCTCCGGCGGCTCCCCGACCCTCTCGTTCTGGTACAAAATCTACACCCAGGACAAAAACAGCCCCCTCTCCGACGACTATGACCTCTTTGCCGTATACATCAATGACAGCCGGTTGGTGGTCAAAGACGCCAACACCGGCGACCCTTACGGGTGCAGCACGCTCAAAGACCTGGGCTGGAAACAGGTAAACTTTTCCCTGAACGCCTACAAAGGTCAAACCATCCAGATTACCTTCTACAACTATAACCGGCCTGACAAGTGGTACAACACGTACACCTACGTTGATGACGTTTCCGTGCAGTAGGGACAACCCCCGCGCTCGCCCCGGAGCGCTCGCAGAGCGGGATAACATCCGCCGTGCCATACGCCCATCCCCCCACGGGCTGGCCAACCTGTGGGGGGATGGTTATTGATCAGCGATATTGGACCGGGTTTGATCAAAGCGGTCGCTGTGGTACTCGCCGAGCAAGACGGGTATAGCGTTGGCATATTTTCTCTTCCACCTTCGTCCTGGGCGGCGCATGTGCAGATGGACCACATTTTTAGCGCCGCTTTCGACGGTGCCGCCTGCCAATGAGATAGCCGGCAGCCGCTTCCGCGCCTTACCCTTGACGAAACGCGGCTTTAGAAGTATACTTCATTTGAGGAGTCCATCAAGCAATACCAGGTGCGAGAAAGTGGAAGCAGCCAACGAGCTATTCGCCCAAAGGGACGAAGTGGCGCTGTACGTGGAGCACGCTCAGCAAATGCTCCAGGTGGCCGATCATAATCTGGCCGACGGCTTTTACACCTCGGCGATCAACCGAGCCTATTATGCCATCTTTTACGCAGCCAACGCACTGCTGGCGACCAAAGGGTTATCCCGCAGCAAGCACGCGGCGGTCATCGCTGCCTTCCGTCAGCACTTTGTCAAACCCGGACTGCTCGAGAGCGAATACAGTGACATCTACGGTCGGCTGATGGACGACCGACGCAAAGCTGATTACGAGATCATTGAGAGCACTGTGGATCCAGCCCGTGCCCGAACTGACCTCGGAGACGCCCGGCGTTTCGTGGAAAGGGTCGAACGCTATCTGAAGCAAAAGGGATGGCTATGAACGAGCTGCTTTCCCATCTGCTATCCTCTAATGAAAGGCAAGCGGTGGAGAGATTTGTGGATACTTTGTTTAGGCAATACCCAGAACGTGTCCTGGAGGCGGTGCTGTTTGGCTCAAAGGCACGGGGAGATAGTACCTCCTACTCTGATATAGACATCCTGGTCATTGTGGACGAGGATGATTGGCAATTCAGCCACGTCATCAGCACCATCGCTGCGCGGGTGTCGCTGGAGTATGATGTGCTCATTGGTCCCCGCGTCATCGGGCAGGAGCGCTGGGAAAGCATGAAACGCCGCCGCTTCAGCCTCTACCGTAACATCGCCGCTGAGGGCATCCCTCTGACGCCCGAGCCGGCTTGACACATACTCCCTACGGCACCAACGGGATAGCCCTTCCCTTCTTGTTTTTCCTCGACTAACTCCCCGACTCCCATCAGCGTGAGCTTTTTGTATTCCGGTCGTAGAACTCTCCCCCTCCCTCGGTCTGGAGAACGGTGCTTGACTTGGAATGGGATTCAGCTACCGACAATGGGAGTGGCCTGCTGACGCTCCCCTACCACCTGGGGACGACGCCACACCCCACCGGTGGCAACCACGCTGAAGACTCCTCCTTCGACGTGGGGAGCAGCGGCACCTATACCATCTACCTGACGGCCGAGGACAAGGCCGGCAACATCAGCGACGACGCGGTGACGGGGCCGGTGACCGTGGACACTCAAGCTCCACTGGGAAGCGTTGACTGCCCAGAGGGCACGGCCGAGCTCTCCTTCGTCGTGGATTGGTCGGCTACCACCGATCAGGGACCCGCCGGGCTGCACCTCACCAACCCTTACTCCGTGTCCTACAACATTGACGGCGGCCAATGGCAGAACTGGATCACGGCTACCTCTGCGGTAACGGCCACCTTTGGACCCACCAGCCCCATCACCGTGCACTACGGCTACACCTATTGCTTCCAACTACGCGCCCTGGATAAGGCCGGCAACGTGACGTACACTGCCGGCAATGATTGCACAGAAGTGAGCGAAGCCTACGGCCCCTCCATAAAAAAGGTCTTCTTGCCCATCATCATGGCCCCGGATCCCAATTGGGGCTTCGAGACAGGAGACTTCAGCAATTGGCAACACGGCGGCCGGTTGGCGCAGTCGGTCTCGACGGCCGAGCATCACTCCGGCAGCTACTCAGCCCTGCTCGGCAGCCCCGGCTACGCCTGCGATAACGTCCCGGTCGGCAGCGCCTGGCTGCGTCGCAGCGTCACGATACCCTCCGGCGGCTCCCCGACCCTCTCGTTCTGGTACAAAATCTACACCCAGGACAAAAACAGCCCCCTCTCCGACGACTATGACCTCTTTGCCGTATACATCAATGACAGCCGGTTGGTGGTCAAAGACGCCAACACCGGCGACCCTTACGGGTGCAGCACGCTCAAAGACCTGGGCTGGAAACAGGTAAACTTTTCCCTGAACGCCTACAAAGGTCAAACCATCCAGATTACCTTCTACAACTATAACCGGCCTGACAAGTGGTACAACACGTACACCTACGTTGATGACGTTTCCGTGCAGTAGGGACAACCCCCGCGCTCGCCCCGGAGCGCTCGCAGAGCGGGATAACATCCGCCGTGCCATACGCCCATCCCCCCACGGGCTGGCCAACCTGTGGGGGGATGGTTATTGATCAGCGATATTGGACCGGGTTTGATCAAAGCGGTCGCTGTGGTACTCGCCGAGCAAGACGGGTATAGCGTTAAGGACCTGGAGGAGGTGCTGGCGAAGATCAGGTAGCAGAGCCTGCGGAGGGAAGGTCGGAGCAAACGTACACCCGCTCTCTACAAAAAGGGGCGCCGGACACGGGCGATCTCAAAAACACAGCAGGCAGCCGCTATCTCTTGAGGGGGATACGGATACGATTTGAGAGCGGTGGTTTCGTCGGTCGGTGAAGCGCCGGAAGCGGGCGATGGTCAGAGGACCGGGCATAGGTATCTCTACCGTCACAGGTACTCTACATGGCCGGCCATCTCCTCGGGCGTGAGCACCTCGTAGATCAGAATCAGGCTGCGAATGATTTCTCCCATCGAACGCGCACCCATGTGGCAGTAGGCGATGCCCGGGTGATCTCTGCTCTGAGCGGCATAGCGCAAGAAGTCGGCATCGTGCGTCACAACCACACGTCCTTCACGCCGGATGAAGTCGAGGTGGGCCGCATCGTCACTTGTGCGTAGACCGGCCTCCGCCGTCGTGGTGACGTCAATCCCGTATCGCCGCAACGCTCTGGCGATGTCGGGATCCACATGCTCATCCAGGTGGAACCTGATGCGCTCAGCCACTGTGCAGCGCCCTCAACTTTGCCTGAAGGAGCGAGGGGTTGTTACGTCGAAATGCTTCTGCAAAGGCCTCGTCCGCTTCGATGCCCTCATCAATTTCTGAGCGGTGGTCGTGGTAGTAGGCCATAGCGGCGTACACGTCGGCCAGATCCAGCTCGTACTTGCCGGCGATTTCCTCCAAGGATTGGCCCATGCGCAGGTGCATGATGACAACATCGGCCACCGTGATGCGCGTGCCGGCAATGCGAGGCCGACCGCCGCGCACGTCCGGGGTAATTTCGATGTGACGATCCAAGACGGCTTCCATGGGTGTCCTCCTCCCCGGCCCCCATTCCTGACCCCTTTTCCTCACGGGACCGGGACAAGGAGATTATATCATGGCTTGGGAAAGGCAGCAAGTGTTCAACGGCTTTACTCTATTGATCTTCGTACTCCACCGGGTTGAGCTCAGGAGCGTATGCAGGCAG
>JAOZOT010000794.1 GCA_029933115.1 Anaerolineae bacterium
CTGCCCGGCACCTGGTTGCCCGCCCCATCGCTCAGCACGGCGGTGCTGCCCAGGCCTGCCCTGAGCCTCTCGAAGGGTGGTCGCCGTGGAGGTAGAAGACCCCCTCCAGTGTGCGCATTGCAACCCGCACCGAGCCGAAACAGTAGTATTTGGTGACGCGCACCCGCGCTCGCCTGCGCCTCCGCGCCGGCCTGGTTGCCCACGTTGTCCACGGCAGGGAGGCGGAAGGTGTATAGGAGCCGCTAGCCTGAGGTTGGGTGAGAATGCGCCGTCACAAGCCGCCGTCTATCCGTATGTCCAGCTCGTAGGCAGCGCCAGAGGCATCATCGGTGGCTCTCCACGCCACAAGGGGTAGAACAGGCTGACTACTCCAATCAAAACGCAGTACGACCAGGTCACCCATTATCGGGAGGCAGCGTCAAGGAATCAATAAACTCCTCAAATGAATCGGCCACTTCTACAATTGGTAGATCTGGATCGTCGTGCACCCATACGATCACTCGATCTCTCCCCGGCTCGGTGAGGTCTAAACAGATAAGATCTCCGAAACCATTGTCCGCTATGGGCAGGATTTCCCTGGGGGCACCAGGCCAACGATGCCTATAATACAGTACGACGTTTCCGGTCGAGTCTAGATCTGAAGTGATGTGGAAGAAATGATCTATTGACCATTCCTTATGAGAACCTTCGGTTCTGTCATAGAAGATGCAGACTTCCGGACACCCACCGTTGCTGAACATCAGTAAAGCAACGTACGAGGAGGGAAGTTTCGCGCCGACGAGATTCTCAACAAAGGCAATTTGCTCCGGTGTAGGTGGCGGCATTATAGGCCTTCCAGGGTGCGTGATGTTGAGCTCGTTCAAGTCTCTCATTTTCAGCCTCCTACTCTCATTTCCTAGAGCACACTGCTCACTCTTGTCTGTATCGTCTCAAGCGATACCAACCCCCGACTCCGCCAGGATGTAGTACATCCCACCAGGGCGAACCACGAAGATGTTGGCTTTCTGGCACTAATTGCATCCGCACACCCCTGGGGTCCGTCGGGCTACCTGCGTGATGCCAGCGCCAATTCACTGGAGATCGACCAGCGGCAGCAGCGTCAGTGACACCGGGAATTAGGCTTTCCATATCAGCGGCAAACTCGGGATAGGATTGAAGATCAGCATGCAAGGCAGCACTGGCCCTGCGGTGATGTATAGCGCGTGATGCACCATAATCGGCGGGGGCAAGTTCCATCTCATAGGCAACGCTGTATTGGCTATACCGTCTTCTTGGAAAGTCGTCGCCGACCTGGGTGAGGACGTCCAGGGCGACATTTGCCGGATCGAACGGCGTGCCCGTGACCGTGGCCTCGAAGGCTTCCTCTGCTACCG
>JAOZOT010000258.1 GCA_029933115.1 Anaerolineae bacterium
TTTCGGGCGGCGGCACTGGCGGCCACGTCTATCCAGCTCTGGCCGTCGTCCAGGCACTAGAGCCAGGCGAGGAAGTTCGGTATCTGGGCTCCGTTCCAAGTATCGAGGCTGAGCTGGTAGCCAGGGCCGGATTACCCTTCGTGGGCATCAGCGCTGCCCCTATACGGGGCCGTGCTCCCTGGACGGTCGTCCGCAACCTGGCCCAGACGCTGGCCGGAGTACGACAGGCTTGGAGGGAGATAGAAGACTTTGAGCCCGAGGTCATCTTTGTCACCGGAGGATACGTCAGTGTACCGGTGGTGGTAGCCGGGTGGCTGCGGCGAGTGCCCGTGTTGATCTACCTGCCAGATGTTGAGCCGGGTCTGGCCATCCGTGTTCTGAGTCGCCTGGCCCGGCGAGTGGCTGTTACTGTTGAAGAATCGCAGCGTTACTTTCCCGCCCACAAGACGACGGTCACCGGCTATCCGCTGCGCTCCGAATTGCTCGCACAAGCCAAGTCGGCGAACCGGCAAATCGGCAGAAGGAAGGCCCGACAGGCTTTGGGCCTGGAGGAAGGTCTCAAAACCCTGCTGGTCTATGGGGGTAGCCGTGGTGCGCGCAGCATCAACCTGGCTCTGAGCAAGGTTCTGGACCGTTTGCTGGCTGTCTGCCAAATCGTCCACATCTGTGGGCGGTTGGATGCTCGATGGGTGGAGGGGCGGCGGGCAGAGTTGCCTGCGCCTCTGCGAGATCGCTACAGGGTCTACCCCTATCTGCACGAGGAGATGCCTCTGGCCCTGGCTGCCGCCGACCTGGTGGTGGCGCGGGCCGGGGCAGCCACCTTGGGTGAGTTGCCGGCTCTGGGTTTGCCCGGCGTTCTGGTGCCTTACCCCTACGCCGGCCGACACCAGGAGTTGAACGCCGATTACCTGGTATCTCACGGCGCAGCGGTCAAGATTGACAACGCCGATCTGGAGGAGAAGCTGCTGCCTACAGTCATGGGACTCCTCGACGACGAGGAACTCTTGCGTCAGATGGGGGAGAAAGCCCGCTGCCTGGCCCGCCCCGAGGCAGCCCAGCGCATTGCCGATGAGCTACGGGAGTTATGCAGATGAGAGAAATTACGGTGGATTATGCGGTGCTGATGTGGATGGTCATTATCCTCTTTGGTCTGGTCGGCTTCTTCCGGGGGTGGTGGAAGGAGGGCCTCACCGCCGGCTTCCTCACTCTATTGATTGTATTGCTCAAATTCCCAGGACTGGCCGAGTTGATTATCAACACGATCAACAAGTTTCTCAAATTGCTTTACATCGTGATTATAGCCCGCAGTCTGGACATAAAAAAGCTCGCTGAGAAAGCGGGAGAGATTGGGGATAAGGTACCCAAAATAGATGCGACGGACTATCGGGTGTACATTATTGGGCTGATTGGCGTGCTGGCTCTTTCCTACATAATGGGCAAGATCGGTGTCAACAAAAAGGTCATCGGCCCCAACTTTCTGGGAGCTATACTGGGGGCTATCTGCGGCCTGTTGAATGGCTTCATTGTTATCTCTCTGGTCAGAGAGTATACAGTCCGTCGCTACCTGCCGGGGGCCACTGCAGAAGCAGCAGCAGAAGCCGTAACCAGCATAAAGCTAACGGTGGAGGACTTGCCTACCCCAAGCGTTGTGGAAGGCTGGGTGCCCTGGCTGATTGTGATCATTGGCACGCTTCTCTTTTTCGCCGTCCTGGCCACGCGTGTGAGTGTGGAGCGGGCCAGAATCAAAAGCGTGGCCCCACCTCTTTACAGGAAGGCGGAAGAGCCGCCTGCCTAACTCGATAGTGTCAGTTGACATAAGCTTCGAGGCTCGCAACAGCCACCGGGCGTTATATCAAAATGAAGCAACACATTCACCTGATCGGTATTGGCGGCATCGGGCTTTCGGCTATCGCCAAAATCCTGCTGGAGGAAGGGTATCGGGTTTCTGGGTCCGATTTGCAGCTTTCACCTCTGACGGCCAACCTGGAGGCTCTGGGCGCCAGCGTTTACAAAGGGCACGCGGCGAGCAACATAGGATCGGCCGACTTGGTCATCATGTCCTCAGCCATTCGCCCTGACAATCCAGAGGTGGTGGCCGCCTGCCGGAGAGGGATACCGGTCATCAAGCGCGATCAGATGCTGGGGCGCATGATGGAAGGGCGCTACGGCATCGCTGTGGCCGGCACTCACGGCAAGACTACCACCACGGCCATGATCGCCTGGCTCTTGACCCAGGCCGGTCTGGATCCGACGTTCATCGTGGGCGGCGTGGTGGAGAACTTGGGCACCAACGCCCAGGCCGGGAAGGGGGAGCACTTTGTCATCGAGGCCGACGAGTACGACTATACTTTCCTGGGACTGAAGCCGCGCTTGGCCGTGCTCACGGTCATCGAGATGGACCACCCCGATTGCTTCCGTGATTTGGGTGAAGTGACCGAGGCTTTTAAAAAGTTCGTCAGCCTGGTGCCAGAGGATGGCTCTGTCGTAGGCTGTGGAGATGAGGATAGGGTGAGGGCGGTCCTCAAGGAACACGAAGGGCGCGAAGGGGCGAAAGGGAAGCCTTGCATTGTCACTTATGGTTTGAGGGCAGGCGTGGATTGGCAGGCGGCGAAGATACGAGCCAACGGGCTCGGGGGAAGTGATTTCGTGGCTCTGAAGGAGGGACAACCCGTGGGAGCCTTTAGCTTGCAACTGCCGGGGCTGCACAACGTCAAGAACGCTTTAGCGGCCATCGCCGTGGCCGATCACCTGGGGTTGGACTTGGCCGATATAGGGACGACCCTCAAAGAGTTCCGAGGCACGAAGCGGCGCTTCGAGCGCAAGGGCACAGCGGGGGGCGTGATCGTCATTGACGACTACGCCCATCATCCCACCGAGATCCAAGCTACGTTGGCTGCGGCGCGGGGGCGCTACCCTGATAGTGAAATCTGGGCCGTCTTCCAGCCTCACACCTACAGCCGCACCAAGGCTCTGCTCTCCGCGTTTGCAGAAAGTTTCGACGACGCCGACCACGTTATTGTGGTAGACATCTACCCCGCCCGCGAGTACGACGACCTGGGCGTCAGCGCCGCCGATGTTGTGGCCCGTATGACGCACCCTGACGCCCGCCACATCGCCGGTTTGGATGACGCGGCCGATTACCTGACCCAACACCTGAGACCAGGTGACGTGCTTATCACCCTGGGGGCGGGTGATGGGTATCTGGTGGGGGAAAAGGTCTTGGCAGGTCTGGGGAGGGTTGAAACATGAGCGATACCAGGTGTCTCTCTGCCAGGCCCAACGGCAGCCACCGAGGGGCTAGCCAGATGCCAGACGCACCGGAAGCCTTGTCAGCCCTGCGGCGGGCTCTCGAGGCAGAAGTCGGCGATAGGCTGCTGGTGGATGAGCCCCTGTCTGCTCATACCTCCTATCGCATTGGCGGCCCGGCCGATCTTTTCGTAACCGTGGAAGACCAGGACGAGTTGTGCCGGATTGTGACCCTGGCCAGAGAGTATCAGGTGCCGTATTTTCTCCTCGGCTCAGGTACCAATATCCTGGTCTCGGATAAGGGCATCCGTGGTCTGGTTATCGAGAACAGGGCCAGAGGGTCAAGGCTAGAGGTTCGGGAAGAAGAGGCCATTCTCCAGGCCGAGGCCGGCGCGCTTTTGAAGGACTTGGCCGAGAAGAGCGTGCAGCACGGTCTGGCGGGCCTGGAGTGGGCGGTGGGCATCCCAGGGACGGTGGGCGGAGCGGTGGTGGGAAACGCCGGAGCTTATGGCGGTTATGTGAGCGACGTTCTGATTCAGGTGGCGATATTGCAGGCGGATGGTGAGATACAGGAACTGGGGGCGGAGGAGGTGGAATTCGGCTATCGGACGAGCCGCTTCAAAGCGGCAAACTGCAAGCGAGGAGCGGCCAGCCCGGTTATCCTGACGGCGCAGTTCAGGTTGCACCCAGAATCGGTGAAGGCGCTGCGAGAGCGTATGGCCGAGTACACCCGTCAGCGGGAGGCCAGGCAGCCCGGCGAGCCCAGCGCAGGGAGTGTTTTCAAGCGCACGGCTCAATATCCGGCCGGCTTCCTCATCGAGCAGGCCGGGCTCAAGGGAAAGCGCATCGGTGACGCCCAAATCTCGCCCAAGCACGCCAACTTTATCGTCAATCTGGGCCAGGCCAAGGCCAGCGATGTCAAGGCCCTGATAGACATGGCACGGGAGGCGGTGCTCAAGCAGTTTGGGATCGAGTTGGAGTTGGAGCAAGAACTGGTGGGGGAGTGGAATGACTGAGAAGATCAAAGTCGGCGTCATCTTTGGCGGGCGTTCGGGCGAGCACGAGGTGAGCCTGGTCTCAGCCCAGGGCGTCATGAACGCCATGAACAGGGAGAAGTACGAAATCGTGCCCATTGGCATCACCAAAGAAGGGCGCTGGATCACCTCCGGCGACCCGATGCAGGCTTTGCAGTCAGGGGACTGGGACTCTGATTGTGAGATCTGGAATCTGGGGTTTGAGATGGGGGACTTGGACGTCGTCTTCCCTGTTCTGCACGGGCCCTACGGTGAGGACGGCACTGTGCAGGGCTTGTTGGAACTGGCCGACGTCCCTTATGTTGGCGCCGGGGTGCTGAGTTCGGCTCTGGGTATGGACAAGGCTCTGATGAAGACCGTCTTCCGTGCTCATGGACTGCCTGTGGTGGAGTACCTGGTTATCAAGCGCAAGGAGTGGGAGCAGGACCGCCAAGGAGTGATGCAGCGCATCGAGGATGCCCTGGACTACCCCTGTTTCATCAAGCCGGCCAACCTTGGCTCCAGCGTGGGCATTTCCAAGGTTCATCAGCGGAGTGAACTGGCCCCGGCTCTGGACTTGGCAGCCCGCTACGACCGCAAGATGTTGGCCGAACAAGGGGTGAACGCACGAGAGATTGAGGTCAGCGTCCTGGGCAACGATGAGCCCATTGTCTCGGTGCCAGGGGAGATCATCCCTTGCCGCGAGTTCTACGACTATGTGGCCAAGTACATTGACGACCGGTCGGAGCTCATCATCCCCGCCGACTTGCCGCCAGAGACGACTCGGCGAATCCAGGAACTGGCTATTGAGGCCTATCTGGCCGTGGACTGTGCGGGCATGGCCCGGGTTGATTTCCTGCTGGACAAAGACAGCGGTCAAGTGTACCTGGGCGAGTTGAACACTATCCCCGGCTTCACGCCCATCAGCATGTATCCCAAGCTGTGGGAAGCCAGCGGCGTCCCCTACTCCGAACTGATTGACCGGCTGATTGAACTGGCTCTGGAGCGGCACGCGGACAAGAGTAGATCGGAGACGTCGTATCAGGTGCCGGAGCAATGTTAACAGCGTGTCTGAAAAATGCTCGTAGTGGCGACTTGAGTCGCTAATGACCGGT
>JAOZOT010000259.1:0-2087 GCA_029933115.1 Anaerolineae bacterium
CCCACGAGTTCTACGAAAAGCACGGGGGTAAGACCATTATTCTGGCCAGGTTCATTCCCATCATTCGTACCTTCGCCCCCTTTGTAGCCGGCATTGGCAAGATGACCTACGGACGTTTCATTAGTTATAACGTCATAGGAGGGTTGGCCTGGATCGCTATTTTTCTCTTTGGGGGCTATTATTTTGGCAATATCCCTGCTGTCAAAAGCAATTTCACTCTGGTCATCATGGCCATTATTTTCATATCACTGGTGCCGGTGATGATTGAATTCCTGAATCAGCGTTACCGATCCTCGTCAAAGTGAAGCGAGCTGTTACAGCGTCTCTCTGAGCAAGCGCAAGAAGGCTTCACAGCGCGCCGGGGCGTCGCCCACGTAACCGCTGACGTCCAAAAGATCGTCCACTTCTTCGGGGCTCAGGTACGACAGTACCGTCTCGTCGGCTCTCAGGCGCGCCGGCAGAGGGTTTTCCTCCCCTCGCCGGATAGCCTCCCAGGAAGCCATGGAGTGCTGGCGTATCAACTCGTGCATGGCCTGGCGGTCGGCTCCCGCCTTGACCAGCTCCATCAGCAGGGCTTCGGTGGCGGCGAAGGGGCCGTAGAGGGACAGGTTACGCGCTATCGCTTCCTCCCGCACCGCCAACCCTTCCACAACGCGCCGGCCCAGACCGAGCATGGTGTCCACAGCAAGGAAGGCCTGGGGCAGGATCAAGCGGCGATTGGCCGAGTCGTCCAGGGTACGCTCCAGCAGGGAATCGGCGGCGTTGTGCCAGGCTACCGGTGGCAGAGCGGCCACGTAGCGGGCCAGAGAGCAGATGCGCTCAGTGATGATGGGGTTGCGTTTGAAGGGCATGGCTGAGGAGCCCACTTGCCTGGCTCTGAAGGGCTCGCTCAGTTCCCCGAAAGGAGGCGCCTGCAGGATGCGCAGGTCAAAGGCGAACTTGTGCAGGGACTGGGCTATGGAGGCGAGAGCGTTGAGGATCAGCCAGTCCTGCTTGCGGGGGTAGGTCTGGGTGGCCACGGGGAAAGCCTCCAGGCCCAGGCGCTCCATCACCCGGCGCTCCAATTCCTGAGGCGTCAGGCTGCTGCCCTGGAGCAAGTGGGCGTAGGAAGCGGAGGTGCCAACGGCTCCCTTGAAGCCTTTGCCTTTGAGGTCCTTCAGCAGCCTGTCCAGGTTGCGCCGGTCAATGAGCAGTTCCTGGGCATACTGGCACAGGCGGTAGCCCAGGGTGGTGGGCTCGGCCGGCTGAAGGTGGGTGTATCCCATGCAGGGTCGGTCTCTGTGCTGCTCGATCTGGGCGGCAAAGGCTCTCAGCAAGGCCGCGAGCTTCTCTTGGATGAGGGTCAACGACTCGCGCAGGCGCAGTGCGTCGGCGTTGTCCTCAACGTCGGCGCTGGTGGCTCCCAGGTGGATGACGCCGCCTCCTACCGGGCATTGCTCGGCGAAGGCCCGTATCTCGGCCATCAAGTCGTGGTGGATCTCGGCCTCGATCTGGTGGGCACGGGCCACGTCCACCTGGTCCTCGTGGGCTCGCAGGTCGGCCACCTGCTCCGCTGTCACCAGCCCGGCCTCGTGCTGGGCCTCGGCCAGGGCCACCCAGATGCGCCTCCACAACCGTCGCTTGTGCTCCTCCGACCAAATGCGACGCATCTCCTGACTGCCGTAGCGCCAGGTGAAAGGGGAGAGGTAGGTATCGTGGTCATACCGCTTGTTGTTCACTTGAATTCTCCGATCTTTCATTGTGCCAACATTCGTGGGGTTTCTGAGGGTCAGATTGACTTGGATGTGGATTGTGGATATAATTTAGTCAACCGAAGTCGCAAGCTGAAAGGAGCCTCATGAAGACACTCTCTGCAATATACAAAGGCAATCGGGTTGTCGAATTGCTTGAAGACGTTGACCTTCTTGAAGGCATAGAAGTGCTAGTTGTCATTCTGGAATCGAACGACGAAAGGACACTGCACGGCCAGCTTCAGAGTGCCGCGGAAATCGTTTTCGCAAAGCTCTGGGATAACAAGGAGGACGAGGTCTGGAATGAGTACCTATAGGCAACGAGACATTGTCCTGGTCGTCTTCCCGTTCTCCGAT
>JAOZOT010000259.1:2187-5374 GCA_029933115.1 Anaerolineae bacterium
TCACTCTTTCAGGATGATTTGATCATCTGCCAGGCGCCGGCCATCCCCGTCGAAGACCGCCAGGCGTTCCAGGGTCTCCAGGCGATACATGCCTACGGCCAGAAGGACCGGCGGCTTGCCGGCCGGGACGGCTAGGTGATACCGGTCCTCGACGATTTCCCCCTCATCCCAGAGCCCCGTTGGATATGTGCCGTTGCGGGGTTGGTTATCCTGCTGAGTCAGTATCTGTCCCCTTTCATCAAGCCAATGCACGAAAACGGTATAGTCCTCATCCATCTCAGATAGGGCCTGCCAATAGAGCTTGAGCTCCAGCCCGGCTCCCTGGTCAACGGGTGGGGTCAGTTCATAGCCGACCAGGGCCACCTTTCCCCCCAAATCGTAATGTACCCGATTCTCGATGACGGGCTCGGAACGCTCCTTGGGCACAATCTTGATCCGACCAAAGATGGCGCTGTGGTCAGCGACCTGTCCCCGGGGGTCGAGGACGGGCAGGTGCTCCTGAGTTGAGTCATCTCTGAAAAAGGCCACTTTGATGTATCCCATGACAGGAGCCGGAGCGTCGGAGGCGACCGGTATCCAATAAGTCTCGCTGAAGGTGTCACCCACCTGCCACAGAGAAGTAGCAAAGTTGCCCCGTCCAGGGTAGAGGTTCACCCCCCCGTAGCTTTTATAGTCCGGCCCCAACACCTGTACCGACAGGGTGTAGTTGTGCTCCATGCGGCCCCGGCAGCGCCAGTAGAGAGTGACGGCAATGGCCTCACCGGCCCTCACCCGCCCTTTACCCACGTCGTAGCCCAGAAGCTCTGCTTTGTTGTCAAAGTTGATGCTAAGAGGATTCTGGATGGCCTGAAGGTCGGCCGGGGAGAGTGGGGAAGGCTCGGCGTAGGCAGGCAGGATGTAGCGGAAAGGGGCGAGCAAAGCGAAGGCGAACATGAGGGTGGCCACGACAACCATCAGGATTCTGGCTACCCTGGTGGGCGTTGGACCGGCCAGCCCCACGCCGAGCAGGACGCTGGCGGCCGAAATGGCGGGTAAAATGTATCGGCCTGGCATCAGGAACATCCGCCCTTTGTACAGAGAGATGTACATAGGCAAAGCCGTCACGAAGAAAACATCGGCCACCAATATCACCAAGCCCAGTTTGATTTGAGCTCTGGACTTCCGGCCAAAGAAGAGCAGACCCAGGCCGGCCAGCAGGCAAGCACAAGCAACCAGATCGTATATCCACGTTTCAATGCCGATGTTCCCCCAACCGAATTCAGCCCAGAAGGTGATGAAGGCGTATTGCAGCGTGTCGAAGAACGAGCGCCAATTCAACCGCTCGGCGATAGTGGAGGGATCGAGGAAGACGCGGGCCCGAGAAAGTGTCTTGGCATAGGATCCGAAGTAGGGCAGAGACAGGATCACGTTCTGGAAGAGCCACCAGGCGAGCGCAGCACTCAGGACTAACAGAGCAACGATGAGCCAGCGCAAGGGGGCGGAGATTTTTTTGAGCTCTCTGAGGGCCGGTATACTCAGGCCCACGAAGACCAGTGGGAAGAGGGAGAGGGCATTCCTCTTGGAGGCAAATGCCCCCGCCAGGCACAGCCCGAGAGCAAGCCAATCCCTGAACCCCGTTTCATGGACGACGATTCTGAGCAGAAAAAGGAGGACGAGGGAGGCAAAGGCGGTAACCATGATGTCGTTGTTGACCACGCTGCCGATGAAAAGAAACTGGGGCCAGAAGGCGTTGATGGCCATAGCCCCCAGGGCGATTTCCTCCCTCGCCGGGAACAGGGAGCGCGCGATGAGGTAAGTGGTCCAGACCACCAGGGTGCTGAGCAGCACCGACACCAGGCGCGTCACGTGGATGGCCAGCACGGTGCCTCTGTAGGGGAAGGATTCCGTTTCCCAATGGTGGACGGCAAAGTTCACTCCGCCTGTGCCGTCGCCGGTGGTGGCGTAAGGGTTCATGGTCGGTTCCAACCCATCGTCGGTGTTGATCCAGAAGGTGGCCAGAGCGCCAAGGATGTAGTAGAGCGGTGGTTGGACTGACTCATCGTACCGCTCGACCAGCTTTGTGCCGGGTGGGGGAAAGGCCCGTTCGGTGGCCAGGTAGCGCACAAAGGCGTAATGTCCCCACTCGTCGTGGGCCTCCCAGATGGGAACGACGACGCTGTAGAGCGCACCCAGAGCCAGGTGGGCCGCCAGGATCAGAATCGCCAGGTTTTGTGGGGTGAAGAGACTTTTCCTGTTGCAGCCTGTCATGGAAACTCCTCAAGTGTCATTGAGCCGCACTGGCCGATATGTCAGCAAGCTCGGACACAAGGGCACTCGTATGTGATTATCAAAAAGATACCCCGTGGTGATCGTGACACCCCCGGGGTTGCTTTCGGCCGTTGGATCATCCCTTTGCGAGTTCAATGTGTCATGATCTTACGACGGCCGCTGTTCGCTCTCCCCTAAAATCGAGTACCCCAATACCGGCTTCTTCGGCCGTCGCAATCACCTCCGGGTAGATGCGCAACCCAAAGATGTAGGCCATGTATGGCTTCTCAATACGGGCCTCGGCCAGTCGTCGCAGGAAGCGCTTGCTCTTCAGCCGCTTGCTCCATTTCTCTACCTCCTTCTGCCGCACCCGCGTCTTGGCCTCCACCAATGCCCACAGCCGTTCCCCATCTGGGCTCTCCAGGGGCAGGGCCACGTCCACTTCGCCGTCCAGTTCAACCGGATAGGCCGGTCCCACCGGGCGGTAGCCTTTCTGTTTCAGCGTGTAGGTCAGGATTTCCTCGGCGTCCACTTCTAGGTCGGCTCCGATGAGATTGGAAAGGTGACCCACTTGCCGGGCCAATTGCCCCACTGTGTCGGCCAAGGACTGAACAGTGGCTTCCAGTCGCTCCATCGCGGTCTCCAGCCTGGTTACCCGCTCCTCGGTGCGGGCCTGGGCTTCGGCCAGTCGTTCCACTGCCGCCTCCAGCCTGGTTACCCGCTCCTCGGTGCGCCGTTGCGCCTCTGCCAGAGAGTGGATGGCTTCCCACACCCGCTCCATCTGCACTTCAAACTCGCGCCGGAAGCGCCCTAACTCTCCTTCCAGGATCTCTCGTCGCAGTGAATCCGCCTGTTCCTGGAACACGCGACGGGCAATCTCTTCCATTTGCTGCTGTTGATCTGAGACGACTACCTGCGCCATTTAGCCGGCCCCCTTTGC
>JAOZOT010000795.1 GCA_029933115.1 Anaerolineae bacterium
CTTTCCCTACGCGCGGGCTTCCATTGAGGACAACAACGTGGCCGAGTTTGGCCGCATCATGCCCCGTGTGCAAGGGGTGAGGCGGGGCGGGGCGGCGACCCTGGATATGGCTTACGTGGCCGCCGGTCGGCTCGACGGCTACTGGGAATTCCACCTGAGCCCCTGGGACTGGGCGGCGGGGGACCTTTTGGTACGGGAGGCCGGCGGGAGAACCGGCGATGTCTCAGGCCAACCCTGGCACTTGAGGAGCAACAACATGGTCGCCACCAATGGCCTGCTCCACGGGGAGTTGCTGGCTGCTCTCAAGGGGTGATGAGATGAATAGATCGGGGCTGAAGAAGGCCCTTTTGCAGGAGAAAGTGGGAGACAAAGTGCGCTGTCTGACCTGCGAGCGACGCTGTCTGCTGAAGGACGGCGCTCTGGGCTGGTGCCGTACCCGCAGGAACGAAGGCGGCACTCTCTACACCCTCATCTATGGCCTGGTTTCTTCCCTCTCGGCCAACCCTATCGAGAAGAAGCCCATCTATCACCTCCAACCTAGCAGCGTAGCCCTCACCGCCGGCAGTTGGAGCTGCAACTTTAAATGCCCCTGGTGCCAAAATTGGGACATTTCCAAACGTCCCCCTTCTGGTGGACGCTATATGTCTGCGGAAGAGTTCGTGGCTCAGGCCATCGCCTGGGGTTGCCAGGGCACCTCCATCAGCTTCAACGAGCCAACGCTGTCACTGGAATGGTCGCTGGACGTTTTCCCTCTGGCCAAGGAAAAGGGGCTCTACAACACCTATGTGACCAACGGCTACATGACCCTTGAGGCTCTCAATCTGCTCATTGGGGCCGGCCTGGACGCTATGAACGTGGACATCAAAGGCAACGCCGAAGCAGTGAAAAAGTACTGCGCGGCGGACGTGGAAAAGGTATGGCGCAACTGCCGGGCGGCCAGAGAGGCCGGGGTGTGGGTGGAGATAACCACATTGGTCATCCCCACGGTGAACGACGACGAAGGAACCTTGCGAGGCATCGCCCGACGCATCTACGAGGAGTTGGGGCCCGAAACCCCCTGGCACGTCAGCGGCTATTACCCGGCTTACAAATTCACTGCACCACCAACGCCCGTTCGGACGTTGGAACGGGCGCATGACATGGGGGTGGAAGAGGGATTGCATTTTGTATACGTGGGCAATGTGCTGGGGCATCGCTACGAGAACACCTACTGTCCTCACTGTGGGGAGTTGTTGATCCGGCGGTTGGGATTGAGGGTTGCCCGAAACCGATTGGACGGCCCAAGGTGCCCCACCTGCCGGCGGTTGATCCCTCTGGCCGGACGGTGAACGAGAGTCGCCCCTACCGCGGTCACCCTCCCGCAGGT
>JAOZOT010000796.1 GCA_029933115.1 Anaerolineae bacterium
CGGCCTTCCGCGCCTGCGTGACAGCCAACGAACCGTACAAGCCACTTTATGTCAAGATCAAGCTCACCTGGCGCTGCAACCTGCGCTGCCAGATGTGCAACTATTGGCGACAGGAGCGGCACAACGCCCTCTCACCAGAGCTTGTCAGGGCTACCGTTGACGAATTGGCAGAGCTGGGCTGCGGTAAAATCCACCTTTCGGGAGGGGAGCCGCTGCTGCGCGAGGATCTCTTTGGGCTCATCGAGTACATGGTGGCCAAGGGGATGCGGGTCAACCTGACCACCAACGGTACATTGTTGACCCGCGAGAAAGCCGAGCGACTGGCCGCCAGCGGAGTGAAAAGCATCAGCGTCTCCATTGACTCGCCGGAGGCCAGGATTCACGACCGCATCCGGGGCAAGGGAGCGTGGAAGAGGACGATCAAGGGACTGCGCAACCTGCGGAGGGCTATCCGCAAAGCCAAAGCCAAAACCAAAATCCGGCTCAACACGGTCATTGCACGCACCAACTACGAGAGCCTGACCGCTCTGCCTGACCTGGCTCAAGAGGTAGGAGCGAACTCGCTGACGCTGATCCCGGTGGATGACCCCGAGGGCAAGCTGCTCCTGAACAAACGCCGCATCCGTGATTACAATGAGCGCATCGCCCCCGTCATCGCCGGCCGGGGCCTGGAATATGGATTGCTGGCTTCTGAGAGGGAAGCCTACCCCTTCGGCACCGAGAAAGCGGAAATCGAGCAGAGCAAAAGGGGATGGTACGCCCTGGGCCTTTACGACGAACAGCCCTGTTACGCCCCCTGGACCCACGCCCTCATCACCCCCAACGCCCGGGTTTACGCCTGTTGCATGACCCGAGGGATGCCCAAAGCTCTTGGGAACCTGCTGAAAGCTCCTTTCACCGAGATCTGGCAGGGAGAGGACTACCGGGCTTTCCGCGCCCGTATGCACAGTTCACCACCGAAGATCTGCCGCCACTGCGACGATTTCCTCGAGCAGAACCGCTATCTTCACTCGCTGATGGCGGATGGCGGATAGCTGATGGCTGATGGCTCATAAGCTTGACATTGTTAGATTACCGCTGAGCAAACAAATGCCGAAGGATTTCCGCCGCGCTGTACTATCAGCTCATGTCAGCAAAGACGTCGCCAACTTCTTCAGCGCCCTCAAAGAATGCAAAGTCTTCATCTCTGTAGCGAGCGCGGGGCAGTTGCCGCACCAGCGGGGTGACCGCCACTACCTCTCTGCCCTCGTGGCAGGCCACGCAGACGATTCCCGTGTCCAAGATAACGGCGTGCTCATCGCAGATCGCCTTGCCACATTTGACGCAGGTGGAGCGGGCCTTGTTCTCACAAGGACGGGGGATGAG
>JAOZOT010000797.1 GCA_029933115.1 Anaerolineae bacterium
CTGTTGAGTCTACACACATCTTGACAGCCCCTCACCCGGTCGCTTCCTGTGCGGGTTCAATCCATACGCTCAAAGCTCTGGCGTTCTGTGCCGTGAGGGGAGTAATCTGAATGGGCGGGTCGCAGTATGACTCACCCCAGTGCGGGTCTGTAGCCATTGGTTCGATACCCGGGATACCTGCCAGCCCCCGGATGGTTATAGCTCGCCCGGTGTAGCGCGAGGCAGGGGGCTGCCAGTCCAATGCCGAGTGCCGACGGTAGTTGTTGTAGTAGGTCAAGTAACGGTCCAAAGCCATCTGCAACTCTTCCAATGTGTCAAAAGTGCGACCGGTCAGCAACTCACGATCCAAGGTCTTGATGAAGGCTTCCGCCTTGCCATTGCCCTGAGGATAGTAGGGGGCGCACTTCCGATGCTCAATGCCATACTCGGCCAGCAGTTGCCCAAACTTGGTCAGACTGTCCTCCCACACAGAGACGAATTCACGGCCGTTGTCGCTGACCATCTCGTCTGGCCGGCCACAGCGGAGGATCGCTTTCTGAGCGACCTGAGTGACCCACCGGGTGGTGGCCGACGTACCCGCCACGGCGGCCAGGGCATAGCGAGAGTAGTCATCTATGATGATGCAGATGTAGACCTTGGTCCCATCGCTCAGAGTGGTATGCTTGAGGTCAATATGCCACTGGGCATTGGGCCGGTCCTTTTCATACCGCCGGTAGGCGATGCCATCTGAGCGTCCCTTGAGAGCATAGACTTTGACAGGCAACCCCAGGCGGTCGAAGATCTTGTACACCGTCCGACCGCTGACTTGGCCGATTTCCCGACCTTTCAGTTCGGCGGCGATGCGGTGTCCGCCCCAGCCAAAGAGTCGCCGCAGGGTGAAAATGATCCCCACCACCACTGTAGGCACTTGGTAGTGGATGGTATGGGGTCGCTTCGACTTGGGACGCAAAGCGGCGAACCCTTCTCGCTTGGCAGTACGATGCCACTGCCGAATGCTACCGGCACACAGAGGAAAGTGCCACGGCTCAGTCGGCTGCCAACGAGCCAAGGTCAGTTCGACGGCCCGCTTCTCGGATACCTGTTTCCGCAGTTTCCGATAGTAGCGCACCACCTTGACGCGAAACTTGAACTGCCGGTGCTCTCTCCGCCGCCGCTCAGTGCGGGCTCGCCGCCGGGCACGTCGGCCCCGATCCGCGCGGCGTCGCCCACTGTACGTTTGCCCTTTGCTAACCTTGGACTTGCGCCGTTTAGGTCTTCGTGATCTGTTCATCTGGATTGCTCCCATCAAGTTATTGGCCATTGCTTTAACAGGAGCAACCCTATACTAGCTCGGCGAAAATGTCAAGATGTAGGTAGACTCTTCA
>JAOZOT010000260.1 GCA_029933115.1 Anaerolineae bacterium
TGTACATCACCACTTCCCCGTTCACCCATTCGGCCAGGGTGTCCTCGTCGGCCCATTCCAGGAACTCTTCGTAACTCATGCGCAGGGGAGTGGCTCTCCTGGTCTCGGGAGGGGTGCTCAGCAACTTCACCAGCCGCTGCCGCAGCAGCGAGTTGCTTTCAATCCAGTCTGCCAACTCGCGGACGACCGTCTCCCGGACCAACTCGGTTTCCTCCAAGTCCGTTGTGCCCATAATCTTTCCTCATTCAGCAGCACCGCCACGTCCATATCCTCTCTGCACGCACGCGCCCGCTCGCGAGCCGAACAGGTAGGCTGCAATAGCCTTTCCCTTATCGTCTTTCATCCGTTGCCCCCTCCTCAGGGTAAATCAGTCGCCGACACAGATGACAAGTCACCCGTGCATCTTCCAGCGCCCGGCGAGCCTCTGGCTCACGGTAGATTTCATTTGGGGGAGTACCAGCCTCCTCATCGCCGTAGAAACTGAGTTCACGGTGCCTTCCCCTTTCCCTGGAAATGTCAGCCAGCTTCTCCACCTCTGCCTGAAACCAATTGGGAAACCTGGACCGGGCACGGCGCAAAATCTCTCCCACATCGTGCCAGCAAGGTGGCTCAATCCCTACTAGGCGCAAGGCTGCTTTTAACGCCTGCTCTACACATTCCTGGGCCTGTCGCACAGCGATGGCCCACTGTCCATCCTGCACCGCCCGCTCTACCTGCTGTAGACGATAATCGGCCTGAGCAAAGTAACCCCGCGCCATCTCCCTGTTGGTCATATCTCGAACACCTCTCCGTACCGATAGTCCGGCTTCAAGTCCCAGTACCACCCTCCCTCCAACCAGACGCGCCGTGAGCCCAAGGCCCGCATCCGTGCCCGCATCTCCTCCAGTACTCCGGCGAAGAAACCGTCCTTGTCGTACAGAAGTATGGCATCCTCGGTCATGTCCAGATAAAGCGGAGAATGATAAGTCGCCTCGTCTCGTCGCTTGATGACAGCAGAGAGGTGAGCATGATAGCCCTTCTTCCGCAAGGCAGCAATTTCACCCTGCAAAGCATCCTCCACCGGGATGAGCATCTGGTAACGGAGGTCACGAGGGCGACGGGGCAAGTCCTCGGCCACGATCAAAAGGTCTATGTCAGAATTCTTATCACAACCGCCCCGCGCTACCGAGCCATAAAGCACCACCGAGACCAGATTGTCCCCCCATTCGGCGCGCAAGCGCTCACAGAAAGCCCGGGCCAGAGCCCGCAGAGTGGACTGTGCTTCTTCACTCATTGCCCCTCACCTCACCTATCATCGCCTCTATCCGCGCCACGACCATGTCTAAAGCGACGGGGTTGTATCCCCCTTCGGGGATGATGACGTCGGCGTAGCGCTTGCTGGGTTCGACGAATTCCAGGTGCATGGGCCGCACCGTGGCCAGGTATTGATCTATCACCGAGCGCATGGTCCTGCCCCGTTCGGTGATGTCCCGCTCCAGGCGACGGATGAAACGGATATCAGCATCAGTATCCACGTAGATCTTGACGTCCATCATGTCTCGCAAGGCGTCATCGGCGAAGATGAGAATGCCTTCCACCAGAATCACCCAGCGTGGTTCCACCCGCTGCGTCTGGGAGGTGCGAGTGTGGGTGGTAAAGTCATAAACGGGTACCTCAACAGGATGCCCAGCCCGGAGCTCTTTCAGATGTTGCACCAGAAGCTCGGTCTCCAGAGCGTCTGGATGATCGAAATTGATCTTGGCTCTTTCTTCGGGAGGGAGATAGCTGCGGTCTTTGTAATAGGAATCGTGTTGGATATAGGCGATCCTATCGCGCCCGACCCGATCCAAGATAGCTTGAGAGACTGTCGTCTTGCCCGAACCTGTGCCCCCGGCTACACCAATGATGATTGGTTTCCTGGCGCTGCGTACCATTCTTTCCCCTTCACCGTAGTAATATTATACACCATTATCCCCCAATCGGGAAAAAGGCGGGGCATTGCTTTCAATATGCGGGCAAGCTGCCGCTCACATCGGGTTCGCCTGTCAGAACATAGCCCCCCAGAAAAGTCAGTAATACCACAACGAAGCCCAGGGTCGAAAAGAGGGCAGAGCGACGCCCCGACCACAGAATCGATCTGCGCAGGTGCAGAGCAGCAGCATAAATCAGCCATGGAACCAGAACCCAAACCTCTGCCGATGACCAACGCCAATAGCTTCCCCAGGCCCGCCAGGCCCACCACGAGCCGGCCGCCAGGCCCACAGTCAACCACGGAAAACCACAAGCTACAGCTCGATAGTTGAGCTCATCAATGACTTCCAATCGGGGGAAGAACCCCGAACCCTTTCTGGCGGAAGCGGCGTTGGCACAAAGATATAGCAGACCGGCTCCGCAGGCTGTAGCGAAAAAACCGTAAGCAAGCAGCACCCCCAGAATATAGAGTCCGAACCAGGGGCTGCGCAGCACGGGCGTCAGGGGTTTGGCCACTCTGGCTGTTGGAGGGAGGAGCAGGATCGCATAGCTGTGAACGAACAGAGCAAGGACCATCACGAAAGCTCCGGCTCCTCTGATGGTTCGGTGCTCACCACCGGCCCAACACTCCAGCAAGAGGTAGAGAGAGACAATGGCCAAAGTCAGGGCTAATGACAGCTCATAGATGCCCACCGGCAGCCAATGTCCCACCCGGGCCGCGCGCATCAGAAGGCCACCGGCCAGGATGGCGACTCCTAACAGGCCGGCCCACGTGCCGGCACGGCCGATCTCCCGATCTCCTTTTGCCAGATGAATGGCGTAGGCGATGGTTGCTATCAGGAAGCAGGCGTAGGATACCCCCAGGAAAGGAACCTCGTCAATCACTTTCCTTCCCCTCTATATTTTGAGCCAGGCCCTCTAGCCAGGAGCGTTCCCCCGTTCCTATCAACTCGACCGCTGTCCTGTCCCCTTGCTCAGACATCACAGCCCAGAGCCGAAGGGGAGACCAGAACGATGAACAAAGCCAGAAGATGTGTCCCACGACGGCTAACAGCAGACCAGATACCACGATGGCAATAGCGGGCTCTCTAACAATCCGCAGGACGCTGTACTGATCCAAAGCTAACTGATAGGTGACGCCCTTCACTTTCAGCGAGCTGCTCTTTTCAATAAAGCTGCTGTATATTGGCTCGATGGCGCTGCCTTGATAAGCCTGCACCAGAAAGACGGGGCCATCATAGCCATGGTCTGGTAGGGCCTGGTAGAACACCAACTGGAAGACAATGTCTTGGTCGGGGACGGCGAAATGACGCTCGCTTTGATGTCCCACGAAAGGCAGGCTTACCACGGCGGCCGTCTCTGTCCCGTCGGCGAAGGACTGCAAAAGGAGAGGCTGGCCGTTTTGATCGCTGGCTTTGACGGCTACAGCCATGCCGTGAGAGACCTGATAAAAGCTCACACCGCGATAGGTGACAGGCCGATTAGCCCCGATGACTCGTTCGACTTCGGTGTTGTCCTCTATGATCTGTACACAAGTTCTATAATCCCGGGGTGAGCCATCCGGGTAGGTGTCCATTTCTAGTTTCTCGAAACGCAGCACGGCATCCAGCCCGTGCCCAATTTCATAACTCTGGCCGGGGCTGAGAGTCACTGCATCTTCCCGCCATCCCAAGCGATTGGTGACGACCGCGCCGACCAAGACTATAATCAGTCCGGTGTGGCTCAGGAGAGCCGCTGCTGCTATCCAGAGCCGGTCGGCGTAAAGGTAGACTGTTCCCTCTTCCTTCTCCACGCGAGTGCGGCAGAGCCGCCGGGTCAGGGCGGATTTTAGGTGCTCCGTTACTTGCTCAACAGGTTGGTTGACAGAGCACTGGACGGAGACACCTTGCCTGGATGTATCAGTGAAGGGCTCATGGCCTGGCTTGGCTTCCATCGGGCGAATGTGCGGCCAAAGAGAGGCCATCCGTTCAGTCGTGCCGGTAATCAGCCCCAGGGCCAGGAGGGCCAGCAGTGCCCTGAACCACCACGAATTGTAGACGTCGAAGAGGCTCAGGGCGTCCAGGACACCAAACCAACGACCGTAGCGGACCTGCGTGCTGGCCAGCCATTGGGCATAGATGGCCGAATCCCTCGTTGCCTGTCTGGGAGCTTGGGGGAACAAGGCGCCGAGGGCCGAGGCCAGAGCAATGGCGAGCAGCACGGCGGCGGCCAATTGGGCCGAGCTGAAAAGGCGCCAGAGGGTGTCCAGGATGTCCCGCTCTCGCGGTATTTTGGCGGGCATGGCCTCATTGAGCATCTTCCACCTCGGCCAGGCGGTTCTCCAGGATCTGATCCGAGGAGAAGCCATCCAGTTGAAGGTAGAATCGGGCGGCATCCACCAGGGCCTCGTTGGGAATCAACCCCACTACCTCGCTGGAGGCGATAGCCACGCCATAGCGGGCTGCTTCCCTGCGGATCATCTCTACCACGCGGTAGATAGGTGTCCGACGGTAGTCGGTCAGGTTCATGGAAACCTGAGCGCGGCCCTCCACCAGCAGGCCCAGAGCCTTGACGTAGCGCAACCCGCCGCCGGAGTGGCGCACGGCGCGGGCGATGGCCTTGGCTACGGTCACGTCGTCGGTGTTGAGGTAGACGTTAAAGGCGATGAGGGGGGGGCGGGCTCCGATAGCCGTAGCACCGGCCTTTCCCATCCTGGCCGGTCCAAAGTCAGGGGCGCGGTGGGGGTCAGTTTCGATCTCAACTTTGAGTCCCTCATACTCACCTCGCCGCACATCGGCCAGGTTGCGCCTGTCGGGGCGTGTCGCTGCTTCCTCGTATAGGTAGACAGGGATAGAGAGCTCCTGTCCGACGCGCTCTCCCAGGCGGCGGGCCATCTCCACACACTCGGCCATGGTCACTCCGGCGACGGGCACGAAAGGCACCACATCGGTTGCTCCCATGCGCGGATGCTCGCCCTGGTGCTGATCCATGTCAATGAGTCGAGCTGCCTGCTCGATGCCTCGGAAGGCCGCCTCCTCCACTGCTTCTGGCTCACCTACCATCGTCACCACCGAGCGATTGTGGTCGGCGTCCGATTGCACATCCAGCACCCTGACCCCTTCTGTCGAGGCCAGTGCTTCCACAATCTGGTCAATGACCTCTTGCCGGCGTCCTTCACTGAAGTTGGGCACACATTCGACAATTCTTTTCATGTAATCCTCCGTGGCTCTAAAAGCGTGTCTGAAAATTCAGGGCTTGGTGCTCGTAGTAGCGACTTCCAAGTTGCGCTCCGCCACATCTGGCAGGTTGTGTCAACCCATTCAGGCGAACCTATTTACGTCCCAATGCAATCACCCACGGAAAGGAATAGACAAACCGCTCGATCTCAAAGTACTGCTCCACCAGGCGGCGGAACT
>JAOZOT010000261.1 GCA_029933115.1 Anaerolineae bacterium
GCTAATGACCGGTGCTTTGCGGCCAAAAACGACTGAAGTCGTTACTACGAGCGCCCCCCCCGAATTTTCAGACACGCTCTGAAGGTATAGAAGAGGGCGAGGATGTGAGAATCCTCGCCCTTGTTTGCAAGGAGGGTTGTACGCTGTGAACGCCGATGACAGCAACCAGTGCCCACGTTCTCCCCTGTGGCGTGGCCAAGGAGGTGACTTTGGATAGAGCGGGCTATACCAGCAAGTATTTCCTCCTCACTTCCTCGTTCTCTCTCAGTTCCTCGATGCTTCCCTGGTAGCGGATCTGGCCATTATCAATAATGTAGCCACGGTCGCCCAACCTCAGGGCAGAGCGCACATTCTGTTCAGCCAGCAGGACGGTTAAACCGGCCTCCCGCAACTTTTTAATTTGTTCCTCCAGTGTCCGGACCAACATGGGAGCTAGCCCTTCCGTGGGCTCGTCCAGCAGCAGGAGTTCTGGATTGCCCATCAAGGCCCTGGCAATGGCCAGCATCTTTTGCTCACCTCCGCTGAGACAGCCTCCCTTACGTGATTCTATCTCCCTCAGGGTGGGAAAAAGTTCATAGACCCTTTCCTTATCCCATCCCTCGTGTTCCCTGGCCTTTCTGGCGGCTATCTCCAGGTTCTCGCCCACCGTGAGGTCGGCGAAGATTCTCCTATCATCAGGGACGTAGCCTATCCCTTTCCGGGCGAGCAAATAGGGTGCTTTGCCGGTTATCTCTTCTCCCTTGAACTTGATGCTACCCTGCTTCGGCGGGGTCAGGCCCATAATGCTCTTCATGGTAGTAGTCTTGCCTGCCCCATTTCGGCCCAGAAGACAGACGATCTCCCCTGGCTCAACTTTGAGGGAGACTCCAAAGAGGATATGGCTCAAACCGTAAAAGGTATGGATTCCCTCCACCTCAAGCATCAACTTCACCTCCCAGGTAGGCTTCCTGTACCTCTTTGTTCCTCCGCACTTCTTCCGGCTTTCCTTGGATGAGGGTTTGCCCGTGATGCATGACCATGATGCTCTGAGCGATGTCAAATACCACGTCCATATCGTGCTCGCAAAACAAGATGGTCAGGCCCTGTGTGCTGGCCAGTTGTTTGATCAGCCTCATAGTTGCTGCTGTTTCTTCGGGGGACATGCCTGCTGTAGGTTCATCCAGAATTAGCAATTCCGGCTTGTTGCCCAGGGCTATCGCTATTTCCAGTATTTTCTGATCGCCGTGAGAGAGGGAGCCGGCTATGTTGCCGGCTTTGTCCAAGAGGCCGACGCTTTCCAGAATGTCGTTAGTTTCCGCCACGGCCAGGTTTCGAGCGGGGGAGAAAATGTTGGAACTCTGCCTCTGTTGAGATAGCACGGCTACTTGAACGTTCTCGAAAACGGTGAGTCGGGGGAAAATGTTGACTATTTGAAACGAGCGGCCAATTCCTCTCCTGCAAATTTCGTAGGGGGGTAATCCATTGATCTCTTCGCCTTTGAAGACGATCCTGCCTTTGTCTGGCTTTAGCTGACCGGTGATGAGGTTGAACAGGGTGGTCTTGCCGGCCCCGTTGGGCCCAATCACTGCTACCAGATCACCTTTACCCACGGTGAGATTAGCTCCATACACTGCTGTAAAGTCGCCGAACGACTTGTGTACGGCTTCCACTTGCAGCATCTACCTAACTCCTTCCACTGATTCGCCGATTCGCCGATTCGCCGATGCGCTGATTCGCCGCTTCGCCGATTCGCTGATTCGCCGACTCGCCGATGCGCAAAAGATAACCCATCACCCCTTCTGGCAGGAAGAAAATCAGCAGGATCAGGATAACCCCTAGAATCAAAGTCCAGTACTCGGTATGTCTGCCCACAAAAGTTCGTAGAGTCACTATGATTGCTGCCCCCAACATTGGTCCGGCAAAGGTGAACCATCCCCCTAGAAGGCACATGATGAATATCTCAAGGGACAAGGTCCAGAACAACAAGTCGGGAAAAACGGAACGTTCCAATATCACAAAAAGGACACCGGCGATTCCGGCGAAGAAAGTGGCAATTACAATGGCCATGAGTTGATGGCGCCTGACGTTGACGCCGATGGCTTCACACCGCTGTGGATTGTCCCTGATGGCCTGCAGCGTGGCCCCAAAGGGGGATTTCACAATGATGTACAGGGCTACCAGGCAGGCCACGAGGACGAGCAATATGAAGTAGTAGGTGTTGTTCGTAGAGGAGAGGATGGATGGCCTGGGAATACCATACAGGCCGTCATCGCCGCCGGTAAAGTCGTACCATCTGAAAACAATGGCCCAGATCAGCGAGCCCAGAGAGATTTGGAGCATGGCAAAGTATAACTGGCTCAGTCGGACGCAAAACCAGCCGATGAGCAGGCCTGCCACCGCCGCTGCGATGGGACCGGCAATATAGCCAACCCATACGGGCAAGGAGGTCCTGGTTAGCACCAGGGCGGCAGCGTAGGCTCCTACCCCATAAAAGGCGCCATGGTGAAATTGAAACAGCCCTCCGTAACCGACCGTCAGGTTGAGGCTCATGGCCAGCAAAGCGGTGACGAAAATCAAGGACAGTATGTAGATGTAGAATCTGGGAACGAGCAGCGGCCAAATGAGCAGGACGATGATAATACCCAGGGTAGGTAGCGAGTAGCGAGTAGCGAGTAACGAACCAACGAACTTTTTGAGCATATCGTGTTCTCTCCTCCGACTACGCTCAGGGGGGCCTGCGCAGCAGGTCGAGGGTGTGGGGGCTTTGTGAGCCCTCGGCGTGAGGTTCTCGGCCGGGCTCGGCCCAAGCCCGCAGTCGAACGGTCTCCCTCCATCACCTCCACCAGGTGGGAGGTCAGCCCATCAGTTCTGCGCGAAAGCCCTCAGGGCAAGGTTACCAGACCGATTTGAGCAGTCCTGTGGGTCGCAGGAGCAGCACAATCACTACCGTAGCGTAGGGAAAAACGATGGCGAATTGGGGCCAGAACAGTACGCCAAGGGAATGGGTCACGCCAAAGAGGATAGAGCCGACGAGAGCACCCCATATATTGCCCAATCCCCCGATGGTCACGATGAGGAAGGCTTCAATGATGATGTGATGATCCATTCCCAGGGTGATACTGATCGTTGGGGCGACCAGGGCCCCGCCCAACCCGGCCAGATAGCAACCGATCACGAACGCTGCAGCAAATACCCAACTGACGTTGATGCCCAGCGCGCCCACCATCTCTCTATCCACTGCTGCTGCCCGGGAGATCTTGCCCATCCTGGTTTTGTTTACAAAGAGCCACAGACCAACGGCCACCACGGGGCCAATGAGGAGAAGAAATAAACTGTAGCGGGGGAAGGCGGAGCCAAATATTGGGACTGAGCCTCTGAGGATAGGGGGTGCCAGGACCGATCTATACTCTGCGCCCCAGACTATTTTCACCAGGTCGCCAAGGATCAGCGATAAAGCGAAGGTGAATAAAAGCAGCATCAGGTGCTCTCTCTGGTAGAGGTGGCAGAACAGTGCTCTCTCTGCTATAAAGCTTACCAGGGCTACTACCAGGGGGGCCAGAAGTAAGGCCAGCCAGAAACCGGCAGGGCTGTCACCGCATAAAGTAGAGATACTATACGCTGAGAAAGCTCCTATCATGTACAGAGCCCCGTGAGCGATGTTCGGGACTCTGAGCACTCCAAGGACGAAGCTTAGCCCGGCGCAAACGATGAACAAGATCATCGCCCGGCTAAGCCCGACCAGAAGCTGACTGCCTAAAGCAGCAAGGCTTAAGCTTTGTCCGAGCTCCATAGTGTGGCTTTCCTTGTTGGGTAACATATAGTAGCTGGGGGCTGAACGGCGAATTTCCCCCAGCTACTATATGGGTATGGTTTCTGAACGGTGTTTGGAGGTTACTCCCCGCGTGCTTTTTTAATCTCTTCACATGAGGGCATTACTTCGTCGCCGGACAGGGTCACTATATCGGTGGAGATAAGGAACTCGTATTCCGGCACTTTCTTGGTCACGCCCATGTATATCGGCAGCACGAGTTGATGGTCACAGGCTCGCATCTCTAACTCGCCGATCGGGCTATCTACCTTTAGCCCCTCCATAGCATCAATGAACTTTTCCCTGTCCAGAGCCCCAGCCTTCTCAAATGCTTTGGCTATGAGATGAGCGGTTACATAACCGTGGAAAGCGGGAAAACCAGGGGGATTCCCGTAGGCCTCTTCAAAGGCTTTGACAAAGGCCTGATGTTCTGGGGTATCGGGATAATAGAAATGATAGTCGGCAGTACCCATCACTCCCTCAGGAGCTTCAGCCCCCAGTGCCTTGAGGACAGCGTAATCTGTGGCGGTGTGAATCCAAATGGGTAGCTCTTCTGACATGCCGGTGGCCTTGACTGCTTTCATGATGTTGGCCATGCTGGCTCCACCGGTGCAGAAAATGACCGCATCTGGTTCGGCGGCCATGATAGCGGTGAGATAGGGTGTAAGGTCGGGCTCACCTACTTTCCACCACGATTCTCCTATCATCTCTACGTCGGGCTTCAGTTCCTTTAGGTTGCGCCAGGCAGCGTCAGCTATAGCATGTCCATACTCGTAGTCATCGCCGGCAATCCAATACTTGGTGTATGGCTTCCTGGCCAGAGCAACCCCTCCGGCTTTGCCGGCCATGTAGGTGTTTTCACCGGTGGAGAAAACGTAACGGTGACCTTTCTCGCCGGTTATCTTCTCGCTCTTCGAAATCCAGACTATGAATGGCACCTTTTCTTCTTTGGCATACTCAGACACGGCCAGGGCGACACCGCTGCTGATGGTGCCCACGAGAATATCCACGTTCTCTTGCATCACCAGCTCTTTGGCCATGCTCAGGCCAACATCCACCTTGAATTTGGTATCACGGGTGGTGTACTCAATCGTCGTCCCCAGGACACCTTCCTTGTTGATCTCTTCCAGGGCCAGTTTGAAGCCGTTGAGAGCGTCCTCACCGTAAACTGCTGGTGGCCCACTGTAGCAGTCTATGATCCCAACCTTGATGGGCCGCTCGGCTTTTTTGGGGCCGCAGGCTACCAGTGATGTCACAACAACCAGAATCAGGATTGTGAAGATGGAAAATTTCTTCATTTTTTCACTCTCCTCCGTGATTGTGAGGCTGACTTGCGCAGCAGATCAGGGGGTGTGAGGGGGTCTCCCTCCACACATTCCCTTTTTCCTCCACCAAGTGGAAGGCCGCCCCATCAGTTCTGCTCTCAGGGCCGGGAAAAGTAGGGCTGAGGGGATACCCCTCAGGCTCCCCGGGCTTCGCTGCGCAAGCCCGAGGCTGACGACCAAACTTTGGTCAATGACAGAGTACGCCAATAGAGATGAGTGTGTATAATCACCC
>JAOZOT010000798.1 GCA_029933115.1 Anaerolineae bacterium
CTGGACTGGATGAACGGCACCTATATCCGTCAACTGGGGCCGGACGACCTGGCCGAGCGATTGCTGCCCTTCCTCACCGGGGCGGGCCTGCCGGCCGACCTGGCCACCGTGCGGCGCATCGTCCCTCTGGTGCAAGAACGACTCAAAAAGCTGTCCGAAGTGGTGGACTGGACCGACTTTTTCTTCGTCGCCGAGTTGGACTATGAGCCCCAGCTTCTCATCGGCAAGAAGATGACCGCCGAGGAGTCATTGGCTGCCCTGGCCAGAGCCAGGGAGACCCTGGCCGGCCTGCCGTCCTTTGACGAAGAGACCCTGGAGCCGGCTCTGCGCGCCCTGGCCGAGGAGATGGGCCTGAAAGCGGGCCAACTCTTCGGCGTCGTCCGCGTGGCGGTCACGGGCAAAAAGGTAGCCCCGCCCCTCTTCGGCACCCTGGCCGTCCTGGGTCGGGAGAAGGTGTTGGCGCGCCTGGACAAAGCGTTGGCGATGTTGAAGGAGATGTAAAGTTGTACTGCTTCAGCCCTGCACGAACAGGCTATCCACCGGCAGCGCGAGATCGCTCAACACGGCGGATTTGACCGTTTCGCCGGGGATGTGCTGGCCGAGCATTTCGTAGGTGCCTTCTTCAGAGAGGGAATAGACCTCGACGGAGCGGGTGCGGGGATCCACCAGCCAGTATTCGCGCACGCCGGCGCGTTCATAGGCGCCGAACTTGACCAGGCGGTCGGTGCGGGCGGTGGATTGCGAGAGGACTTCGACGATCAGATCGGGTGCGCCGATAAAGGCTTCTGCGCCTGGGCGGGGGGCTCGCTCGGCAGCGATGAAGAGCACATCGGGCTGCACCGGCTGGGCGATGTCCGGCAGATGTACCTCGAATGGTGCGCTGATGACAATGCCCAACTGACGTTCTCGGACGTAGGTCCGCAGCGCAGCAAAGATCTCGCCAACGGTGTACTGGTGGTCCAGGCTCGGTGCCGCAATCACGTATAATACTCCTTCGATGACCTCGTAGCGACGCCCGTCATCGGGCAACTTTTTGTAATCCTCATAAGTCCACTCGCCTTGCGCCGGCCAGACCTGCTCGCGCGCCGGCAGGCGGGGCAGACGATGGGGTATCACTGGGGGTAAAACGACCGCTTCCGGCGACATGCTTATCTCCTTTGGGCTTCTTGTTGGCAATGTTATTGTATCACACAACGAGCCAAATGGCAATGCCCGGTTTTATTGACTTTACCCACAAGCCCTGAAGCCCCCACTGCGAGGTGGGGGTAAGTCACAGCCGGCCCAGGAGAAAGCTCCCCTGGGTCAGTTGTGACGGCTCCCCCGGCTACACCGGGGGCTTCTCGGCGCTATCCTCACG
>JAOZOT010000799.1 GCA_029933115.1 Anaerolineae bacterium
CCAATGCTCTCCTCAAGCCGCTGCCCGGTGAAGGTGTAGTCCGTCGGTAAGGTGCCGGCGTCGCCCAGGCGCAAGCCACCATAGGGCAGATACCTCACCGCGCTGCCCAGCACTTGGTTGCCCGCCTGGTCGCTCAGCACGCTGGTGCTGCCCAGGCCTGCCCTGAGCCCGTCGAAGGGTGGTCGCTGTGCAGGTAGTATACCACATCCCCCTGCCGCAGCGCAACCCTTCGATGGCACTCAGGGCAGGCCCGCCGGCCGGCAGTGTAGGAGTACGCCACCACCAGCTTGCCCGATGAGGGGGACGCAATGCCCACGCCGATAAGCGCACGGCGGAGAGCATAACCCTCCACCGTCTACGCTCGCTGCCACAGTGTGCCTAACCACACTTGTGCCGCAATCCCGCCTCAGTAACTCGGCACCGGTATCCACTTGAACCCCGTCGCCCCGATCTCCTCCAATCGCTCCTTCACCCGCCTGGAGACGTAAACCTGGACATCATATTCCGCAAGCCGAAAGGCGTCTGCGTTTCCAATGGCTTCTTTTCGCAAGGCTACCTTGCCAATGATAGGCTCAGGATACCTCTCACTTCTAGGCTCGAGGAATACGGTATGCTCTTCATCCAACGCTGAGATATGCCTCCACACATGGAGCACATAGTAGCCAGGCACCTCCTCGCCCGTCTCTTTCCGTACCACTCGAATGGGCAGGAATTGTACCCCCTCTACCCCCAGTTCCTCAAGTATCTGCTTCACCCGCTCGGAGATCAATATCCATCCGCCGGTGGCAAACAGATAGTCATCGGCATACTCCCCCCCCTTGGTAGCATAGAAGGTAATCCCCTCCGGCCACTCCTCGGCCGGCTCTGGCTGATAGATGAAGTACTCGCTCACCCCTTTCAAGTCCGCCTCTGTGCAATACATCCCCTCGGTCTCTTCAAACCAGAGTTTGTAGTAATCAGCGCGTTTCATCACCGTCCCTCCCAGTACCATCTCCGGAGCATCTGCGGGCGTTCTCGTACCACCTGCTTCACCTCTCGCTCGTACAACTCGAGAAACACCTCTTGATTGCCCAGAGCTCTCCGATCTATGCTTCGCATCCGCTCCAGCACCCACTCGTGATAGGCATCTGGATGGCGGCCACGCTGGGGTATCAGACCCTTGTTCCAAGCATCATCTAGGTCCAGTCCATATTTCTGGGCGATCTTAGCCATGTCGTCAGTCCACCTACTGCTTTTGTTGGTAGCGAAGTGGTGGATCTGCACGGGCAGTTTCTCAAATGCCTCTCTCCCCGCCTTTGCTCCCCGCTCGGCTGCCTCCTCTGCAATTTCCTCCCCTCCCTCCCTCAGCACTTTCC
>JAOZOT010000262.1 GCA_029933115.1 Anaerolineae bacterium
AGCCGCAGAGCACCGGTCATTAGCGACTCAAGTCGCCAATACGAGCCATTTTCAGACACGCTGTAAGGTCCCCTACAAGTATATCAAACTTTGTGCTTTTTGAAAAGATGCACTTGCTCTTACAAATTGGAGATCGCGTAGATGACCCTGCTGCACAAACTGGCCCCGGTCTTTAACATCCGTTCTGGTGAGGGCCGACTGGTGGCGTTGCTGCTGGTGCACTCCTTTTTTGTGGGAATGGCCCAGGTTCTGGTCTCTACCACCGCCAGCACCCTGTTCCTGGTCAAGTTTGACTCCCAGAGCCTGCCCTATGTCTACCTTGGGGCGGCGGTGGTCATCCCTCTGACCGGCTTCCTCTATGCCAAACTGGAGAAGCCGCTTTCGTTCACCAGGCTGCTGGTCGTCAATCTCAGCCTGCTCTTTTCGGCCCTCGTCGTTTTCCGCCTCTTTCTTTTCCTGATGCCCGGGGTCAGGTGGCTGAGGATGGCTCTTTACGTCTGGTACTACGTGCAGGACGTGCTGATCAACCTTGAATTCTGGGCGCTGGCGGGTCGTCTGCTCGACGTGCGGCAGGCCAAGCGGCTCTTTGGGTTGATTGGAGCCGGCGAAATGGCGGCCAGGAGCATCAGCGGCTTTTCGGTGCGCCCGCTGGTCAAGGTCATCGGCACACCCAACCTCCTGATCCTGGCTGCCGTCGGAATCGCCTGTTCGCTGGCCTTGATGCTTTACATCACTCGTCTGTACCGGCCGGACTCCACGACCGCTCCAACCCGGAGAGAACGCACTCGAAAGCTATCACACGCCGGCCTCGTTCGGGATCGTTACATCGTTCTGATCGCCGCTCTTTCCTGCCTGTCCCTGGTGGGGTATTTCTACGTGGACTTTGCCTACTTGGACCAGACCCAGACGCGGTATCCGGAGCGAGACGAGTTGGCCGGCTTTTTGGGGGACTTGCTGGCGGTGATCGGCGTTCTGGCTCTGATGAGCAGGCTCTTCCTCACCGGCCCACTAATCGGCAAATACGGTTTGAGGGCCGGCTTGTTGGCGCTGCCGGTCACGGTCTCCGTGGGAGCTGTGCCCATGGCGATCAGCGGGGTGATTCCCGGGGCCGGGGGCGTCCTGTTCTGGCTGGCGGTGATGACCAAGCTTTTGTGCGTCACCTTTCGAAAGTCAACCGACAGGTTCGCTTCGCGCATCCTCTATCAGCTCCTGGCGAAGGACCGGCGGGTGCACGTTCAAACGCTCATCGGAAGCATCGTCGAGCCGATGGCCATTGGCATTGCCGGCGCTACCCTCCTGCTTTTGTCTTTCTTCCCTTTCGGCACAGTCCAACTTGCCTACGCTTTGCTCCTCGTCCTGGCGGCCTGGATCGTCGTGGTGGTCTTGCTCAGCCGGGAGTACACGGCCGTTCTCCTGCGTGCCCTGAGCAAGCGCAGGGTGGGTGAGCTTGCTTTTTCGGTGGCAGATGCGTCAAGCATGGCCATCTTGAAGAAAGGGCTGGAAAGCCCCCACGCCGGAGAGGTGATTTATTACCTGGACGTGTTGGAGAGGACCGGGCACGGATCGCTTGAGGCTTTTCTGAAGAAGCTGCTGAGGCATCGGGCGCCGGAGGTGCGCCGGGACGTCCTGCGCAGGATCGAACGACTCGGCGTGACCTCCGCTCTGAAGCGGGTCAGCACCAGGTTGCGCTTGGAAACGTCGCCCCAGGTGCGGGGGGCTGCTTTGCGCACCCTGGCTGCCCTGGGCGAAACCGAAGTCTTTGAGCAGGTCTTGCCGTATCTCGAAGACCCGGACCCGCAAGTCAGGATGGGCGCCATGGTCGGCCTGCTGCGCAGCGGGGGCATTGAAGGGGTCCTGGCCGCGGGTGAGAGCCTGCTTGAACTGACCGGGGCGCCGGAGCCGGCCAGGCGACAGTTCGCCGCGCAGGTGCTGGGCGAAGTCGGCATCAGCAGCTTTTACCGGCCTTTGTTAAAACTGCTCCGCGATGAAGACCCACGGGTGCGTCGGGCGGCCCTGGCCTCCGCCGGCAAGCTGAAGAACCCCAAGCTATGGCCGTTGGTCATTGAGAACCTGCTTGCCTATCAAACCCGGGCCGCGGCCGTTTCCGCCCTGGTGGCGGGGGGTGAGGCCGTCGTGCCGTATTTGGAGGCGGCCTTCGCTGAAAACGGTCAATCGCGCGAGGCCCTCGTCCGCATCGCCCAAATCTGCGGGCGGATTCGGGGAGAGCGGGCTATGGCCTTGCTGCGCGCTCACCTTGATTTTCCCGACGCGGACGTTCGCTACCAGGTGTTGGCCTCGCTTAGCCTGTGCGGATATCGCGCCGGGGATGGCGACGTCCCAGACGTCGTGCAGAAAATCGAGGAGGAAGTGGCAAATGCCGCCTGGACACTGGCCGCCCTGGCAGACATCGGTGACGATGAGCCCTTATCGCTCCTGAGAGCAGCCTTGAACAGGAAGCTGGAGCGACACCGAGAGCGAATCTTTTTCCTGCTCTCCTTCGTCTACGAAGCCCAGGCGATCATGAGCGCTCGGGATACGCTTTACCTCGCTCGTGACTCCGGAGAGAAAAGGGCTTATGCCCTGGAGATCATTGATGCTCTCGTCTCTCAGGAACTGAAGGAGATTCTTCTCCCCTTGCTGGACGAACTCCCGCCTGCCGAACGCCTTCGTCGCTTGAGCGACCATTTTCCCCAGCAGAGCCTGAGCCGGCTTCAGCGGCTGCAGGAGGTCATCACCGGGCCCGATGTGTGGCTGACCCCCTGGATCAGGGCCTGCGCGCTCTGGGCGTTGGCCGGGTTGGATCCAACGCTGTATCACCGTTACCTGGACAAACTGCGCCGCGATCCCGGCCCACAGGCTGCTCTCGTCCTCACGCTGCTGGAAGATAAAACTGGAGATAAAGCCATGCTGTCAACGATTGAAAAGGTCATCATCCTGAAAACGGTGAGCATCTTTGCCGAGACCCCGGATGAGATTCTGGCCGAAACGGCCTCTTTCCTGGAGGAGGTAGAAGTCAAGGCCGGGGAGACGATCTTTGAAAAAGGTGACATGGACAAGCGCATGTATCTCATCGTTGAAGGCCGGGTCCGCATCCACGACGGGGAACGCACCCTTGCTCACCTGGGTGACCGGGACGTTTTTGGCGAGATGGCCGTCCTGGATCCACAGCCTCGCTCAGCTTCGGCGACGGCCATGGCCGACACTCGTCTCTTCCGCCTGCATCAGGATTTGTTTTATGAACTGATGGCCGACCGCATTGAGGTGGCGCGTGGGATTATCCGGGTTTTGGCCCGGCGTTTGCGCGCCGCTCAGCCCGACCACGCTGTTCTGATAGAGGAAAAACCCGACAAGCCAAGGGGGGCCATAATGGAGGACATATACCAGAAGCTGAGTTGGTTGTAGTTTGCGGTCGCGTTTGATCTATCATTACTGGTGAGAAGGTGTCCCTTCGAGACGGTCTATTCTCCAAAGAGCATTACCTGGTCTGTTTCGTTCTCGTCCTCGGTGCCTGCACCGCAGCCCGGGCCGAATCGCCCGGCACTTTAGCCCCACCCCCTACGAGCAGGCCAAAGTCCATCTTCAGGACTCTCCCTACGGCGCTGCCTACGGCAACGCCGGTGGCCTCTCCCACGCCGATTATCTGTCCCCTGCCCGATCTGCTCCCGGGTCAGCACATCTCGGCCGGTGGCAGCTACACCGAGACGGAAACGGCCGCCGCCGGGCCGATGGTCTGCCGCATCGAGCGGGATTCCTGCGCCTACCGTCACCTGATAGGTGATCTGGACCCTTCGATTGTTTTCAAGCAGGAGGAGGAACCGCCCTACGGCGAGGAAGACATTTTGATGCACCCGGCCATGCTTCTGCCCTTGACCCGGCTGAGTGAGATGGTGGCGGCCGAGTGGGGTGGTACGGTGCGGCTGCGCGTGACCGACGCCTACGACTCGCTGCTGGAGCACGATCTGACCCAGCCCGACGAGAGCCGCAGGTACTCGCTTCATTTTGAGGGGCGTTCCATTGACCTGACGACCTGGCCCATCGAGCCGGCGCGCTACGGCCGCCTGTGCGCCTTGGCCCACTGCGCCGGCTTTGATTGGGTTCACCACGAGGGCGACCACTGTCACGCTTCGATCAAGGCCGAGAGCCTGTGCCTGCGCTGCCGCGATTGAAGAGAGCAGGGGAGAAACCCGTTTTCTTCAAGAAAACGGGTTTCATGTTCTAGCAATATCGCTTCAGAGTGGCGGCGCGACGGCTTTTGCTCCCTTGAAATTTGGTCTGGGATGTGATACAATGGGCACAAGGGAGGAGACGGTGAAGACTGAGTGCAGGTTACGCCGCAAGGACTGCCCCGCCGTCAATCCCTTGTTGGTTATATAGCACGGTCCATGGAGAACTTCAATGCACATTCATGATGTCTTCATCAGCCGTCGCATCGCCGACAAGATATGGGAAGAGCACGGGGTGTCGGCTGATGAGGCAATTGATTTGTTGTATAGCGGGCCGATGATTCGTCGGGCGCGTGAGGGGCAGTACATGGCTGTGGGCTTGGCGACCGCCGGTGGTTACCTTACGGTTATCTTCGAGTATCAGCGTGGTGTGGCTGAAATCGTCACAGCCTATCCTTCGTCCGATTGGCAGGTGAAACTATTCAAGAAGTCCAAGCGGAGAAAGTGAGAGATGGCGGAAACTCAGGTGTTCGAGTATAGTTTCGATGACATTGGCGACGAGGACGTGATCCTAGAGTGGGAGCCCAGGCCATCGGGTGAGTCACCGCTCTGTCCCCGTGATGGCCATCCTATGGCCGAACAGCAGCAGACGTATACCCTGGCTGAGGGCCGGTTCGTCGTCACCTACGAGGCTTGGGTGTGTTCTGAGTGTGGTGAAGTATTTCTGGATCGTCAACAAGCCAGGCGTTTTGGAGCTCTGCAGATGCTGGATCGTTTGCTTAAAGAGCGGAAAGACTTGCTCAAGGGCCAGGTGCTATTCAACGGAGAGGACCTCTTTGTGAATCTTTCCCTGGCGCGGGATATGGCTATCCTCTGGCGACAAACGGCCGGAGCCTCCTGAACGGCCGCCTGTGCGCCTTGGCCTACCGCACTCCCTCTACCTCTCTCGGAATCGTTCCCGCACCTGGGCCGGAGTCGCTGTGCCGGTGGTGCCTATCTGCTGGATGGTGATAGAAGCGACCAGGTTCCCCAGCAGAGCCGCCTCGTCGGGCTTCGCCCCACTGCACAGGGCCGACACGATCCCGGCCATGACGCTGTCGCCGGCGCCGACGATGTCTATCTC
>JAOZOT010000027.1 GCA_029933115.1 Anaerolineae bacterium
GTCGTTACTACGAGCGCCGCCCTCAATTTTCAGACACGCTCTGAGATCGCCTTGTGTGGACCTGAAGATAGGATTCGAGTTGAAATTATGGTGCAACGGATCAGAGACAAGGCCAATCTTATCATCGCCCTTACCGTAGCCCTGTTTAGCCTGGCCCTCTACATGTGGACTGTCGCTCCCACTGTGTTGACGGCCGATGGGGGAGAGTTCCAATTCGTGCCCTACATCGCCGGCATCGCTCACCCTACCGGCTACCCACTCTACACAATGCTCGGCTGGCTCTGGTCGCACGTTCTGCCCTTTGGCGACGTGGCTTATCGAATGAATCTCTTCTCTGTCTTGTGGGCCGCTGTCGCTGTGACCCTGCTCTACACCACTTCTACTCTTTTCCTGCGCCTGGCCGCTCCGAGTATCCCGCAGGGGGCCCTTCGCGCCAGCGCGCTGGTGGCCACGATTACCCTTGCCGTCTCGCAGACCTTCTGGTCGCAGGCTGTCATCGCCGAGGTGTACAGTCTCCACGCTCTCTTCGTCGTCCTGGTCTTCTACCTTCTCTTGAGGTGGGAAAGTACAAGACAAGTTGACAACTCGTCTGCGGTAAAAGAGGCGGCCGGTGACACTCGACGCCCTACCGACTACCTGCTCATGGTCACTTTCATCTACGGCCTCAGCCTCACCCATCACCGCACTATGCTTCTCCTGGCTCCAGCCATGGTCGCCTTTCTCTGGCTGGCGAGTAGGGCAACCCGCCCCACCGCAGCGAGCCGGCGGATTATCCCCGATGGCAGCTTTGCCCTCAAAGTGCTGCTGGCACTTTTATTGCCTCTGCTGCTTTACCTCTACATCCCCTGGCGGGCCCCCTTTACGCCTTATTTGCGCCTCACCCTGAGCGCGGACAAAGAGCTGGTTCTCTATCAAAACACCCCCCACGACTTTTTCAACCTGGTTATGGGGCAGATGTTCAGGGGAGAACTGGGCTACAGAACGGAGACTCTGGCGCGCTTGCGAATGGTCGTCGGGCTTTTGCGAGACCAATTCGGCCTGGTGGGTATAGCCTTTGGGTTCGTGGGGGTGCTCAGGTTGGTGCTTGGGCGGCGATGGGCCCTCCTGGCTCTCACCGGGTTGGCCTATCTGGCCAACATCGTTTTCACCCTGATCTACTTCATCGGTGACATCTTTGTCCTCTTCATCCCTTCGTACCTGATATTTACCCTCTGGCTGGCCCTTGGGGCAGCGACTTTGGGAGAGGGGGTTGGCGAGAGCCTTGTGAGATGGAAAGGGACTCCGATACGCTATGGCCCCTGGGAGGAGGGCTATCGGAAGATGATAACAGGCATCCGCTCTCTGGTATCCCTGGTTAGTGTCATTCCTCTGGGTATTCTACCCCTCGTCCTCCTGTCTCAGAACTATCCTCAAGTAGACCAGAGCCACAACTACAAAGTCCGTGACCGCTGGCAGGAGATCCTGTCCACCCCTCTGCCCCAACGAGCCATACTGGTCAGCAACGATCGTGATGAAATAATGCCTCTCTGGTACTACCAATTCGTGGAGGGGCAGCGGCCGGACCTGATTGGCCTCTTCCCGCGCATCGTCCCTGATCCCACTTACGAGAACGTAGTGCGGCTCGTTGACGACATTCTGACCACAGGCCGCCCTGTCTATTTCATCAAAGAGATGCCCGGCCTGGAGATCAAGTACCAATTGGAGCCCTTCGGCTCGTTGGTCAAGGTCATTGGGCCGGCTGCGACCAGACCTCCTGAGCACCCCCGGCATGTCAGCCTGAGCGAGGCGCTGCTCCTCGTTGGCTACGACCAGGAACCCGACATCCTCCGGCCAGGCGGGGAACTATGCGTCACCCTCTACTGGCAATCCCAGAAGGAGTTGGAGGGGGTTTATTCCAGCTTTGTGCACCTGGTGGACGAGGCCGGTCAGAGAATAGCCGGCAGCGACCATCAGCCCGGCGGTGTGTTCTACCCTACTGAGCTCTGGCGACCCGGTGAAATCCTGCGTGACGAGCACGTCTTCATTGTGCCGCCCGAGGCTCCACCGGGCAGATACCGTCTACTGGTAGGCATGTACTTGTACCCTTCTCTGGAACCCTTGGGAAAGAGCGTTTTCATAGGTCAGGTTGAGATCAAGAGAGATGAAGAGTGAAACGGAGGAGGAGATGCACCCTAAACTCAGAGCGGTCGAAGCGCATCTGGTGCAGCACGGAAGCCAGCCCGCCATCCTGCTGCGCGATCCTTTGCGGTTAAGCGACCAGGCCGTTTTCCTGCGCCCTCAGCTTGCTCTGCTGCTGGAGTTGTGCGATGGCACCCGTGACGAGTCGGAACTGCGGGCGGCTCTGGCTGTGCGCGCCGGCCTCCGCCTTACCCCCGCAGCCCTGGAGCAAATCCTGGTCCAACTGGACGATGCCCTGCTGCTGGACAACGAGAGGTTCGCTCAGGCTTACGCCGCGGCACTTCAGGAATTTCGGACAGCGCCCTCTCGCCCACCGGGCCTGGCCGGCCTCAATTACCCGGCAGACCCCGACGCGCTGAGAGACACTCTGCAAAGCTACATTGACTCCGCCCCCGACACAGGCCGGCAGACGGATGATCGCCCTATACGCGGCCTGATCAGCCCCCACATTGACTATCGTCGGGGTGGGCCGGTCTACGCCCAGGTATGGGACAGAGCAGCCGAGGCCGTATGTGAGGCCGAAATAGCCATCATCTTTGGCACCGACCACATCGGCGGAGAAGAAGGGCTGACTTTGACCCGTCAGCACTACGCCACCCCTTGGGGAGTGCTCCCTACAGCGCAGCAGGTCGTTGACGCTGTGGCCCAGGCCGTGGGGGACGAAGCCGCTTTCCGCGATGAGTTGCACCACCGCGTCGAGCACTCCATCGAGTTGGCCGCAGTCTGGTTGCACTACCTCTTGAGAGAAAAGGGAGATAGCTCATGTGAGCTGGTGCCCATTCTCTGCGGCCCATTCCAGCGCTTTGTGACCGGGGATGACCGGCCAGGGCAGGATACTACGATTTCGGCTGCGATCAAAGCCCTGAGAGCGGCCACAGCCTCGTCTCGGACCATCGTCGTGGCTGCCGCTGACCTGGCCCACGTGGGCCCTGCCTTCGGCGACTCTTACCCCATTGACCTCGTCGGGCGGGCCAGGCTCACCGCAGCCGACCGGCAGTTGATGGCCGCTGTATGCCTTGGGGACGCAGAAGCCTTCTTCCAGAGGGTGAAAGAGGAACAGGACCGGCGGCGGATTTGCGGTCTACCACCCATATATCTGACCCTTCGCTACCTTGATGGCGCAGAGGGAGAAGTTTCAGGGTACATGCATTGTCCGGCCGATCAGAGAGGCACGTCCCTGGTATCAATCTGTGGCATCATTTTCAGATAGGACATCTTTCCTATTGACCTCTGGGATTCTTTTCCCATTGATTTTACCCCTTCACTCTGCTATAGTTATGGTAGGCGCCTAATCAGGCGTGTGCAGCCAAGTCTGGGGAACTTGGCATCTCGACCGGGTGTTTGGGAGTCTCAGGCCGAGGTGAAAAGAAGGACATCGAAGGTGTCCTATACCCCCGGAGTTGCTGCACAAGCCCCCTATAAATCCGCGGATGGGATAAGCCAAAGGTAGCAGAGTCTAGCTCCACAAATTCCCTCAAAAAGGTGTTGGTTCCCAACACGACTCGATTTACCCCAAACTAGCTCACAGAGATCTCCCATATTTACAAACAGTTGAGATCAGACCAAGCCCGGTCAGGGAATGTGCTGATGAGCAAATGCTATCAGGCGGAAAGGACGACCGAGTGCGGAGGGACATCGGTCGGGCCGCTGCCTGTGTGGCCAGATGCCTGACAGGGTATGAGGGTCGGATGTGGAACCAAAAGTTCGCCCCATGAAGGTTGAGAAATAAGCGGGGTATCGTCGCCGGCTCTGCCTGGGCCGTTCGCAATGACCCTCTCGTGGGGTTCGCAACCTGCGGGAGGGCGGCTGCCCCCAGATATTTCTCAAAGTTCATCAGGCGAGCCAGAATATAGTTTCACAGGAGGTACAGCAAATGAAAGGTAAAAAGGCGATCTTTACCCTGATGGCAGTGGCGCTCCTCGTCTTGCCTGCGGCAGTGACTGCTTCGGCCGCCGGGCCGGGTGATCCTGACACCACCATCACCATCACCGACGCCACGTTGGAATGTGGGTCAACGGCCACCAGCCAGATTCTGGTCACCATCGTCAATCAGGAGACCGATCCCAAGGAGGTGCGGGGAGTGGAGGTTCACCTCAGCTTCGACCCCACTCAACTCCAGGTGGTGGACGCCGATGGCGACCCCGGCAATGGCGTGCAACTGACGGTAGAAAGCGACCTCTTCGATGGCGACCTCCGCATCGGCCAGAACCTGGTTGACAACGCAGCAGGCACCATCGTCTTCGCCATAGCCCAGAGCAACGGCACGCCTGTGTTCAACGCCACGAACAAGGCCATCGCCACTATCACCTGGGAGTGTGCAGGGGAGTGCCCAGAGGAAAATGTAGCAACCGAGGTGACAGTAGTGGGGAACACTCTGATGTCCGACCCAGATGGATACCCCGTCACAGTGGACTGTGCGGTCAACGGCACCATCACCATCCCCGCCTGCATCACCAGCGGTTGCATCGAGGGTTACGTCAGCCCCCAGAGCCGCTACGACTTCAGTGGAGTCCGCGTGGTGGCCCTCAAGTACCTGGTAGGCTCTGCCGACGTTGAGATGCCGGCCCCGATACTGTACGAGACCTACACCGACGCCAGTGGCTACTTCAAACTGGAGGGGGTGGAGGTGGGCCTATACGATGTGACGGCTGAACTGTATGGCTACCTGGACGCTATGGCTTCAGGCGTAGAAGTGACGGCCGGAGAGCAATGCACCGTCTTGAACACCACTACTCTGTGGGGTGGCGACGTCGCACCGCAGCCGGACCCTGACAACATGATAGACATCCTCGACGTGTCGTACCTCGGCGCAAACTTTGGCACCACAGAAGCGACGGCCGATGTGAACGGCGACGGTGTGGTGAACATCCTCGACCTGACGGTGGCCGCGGCCAACTTTGGCCTGGCCGGCCCGACACCTTGGGCGGAATAGCGGTCTCCTGGCCACCTCAACTGCTGGTTGGGGGACCTGTCGCACCTCAACTCAGCGGACTATGATCAAGGAGGTGACAGGGTGAACGTGGTAACGCTGAAGACCTGGCGATTGCTTCTTATCCTGATGGCGATGACGGTCCTTGGCTCTTCCACGCTGATGACCGCTTCCGCTGCAGGGCCGGGTGACCCTGACACTGCCGTTATCGTCAACTGTGCTGAGATGGACCTCGCAGGCCATTGCCAGATCATTGTCTCCATCGCCAACGCGGACACCGATCCCGTCGAACTGCGCGGCGCGGAGGTCCATCTCAGCTTCGACCCCACCCTCGTCCAGATAGTTGACGCCGATGATGACCCCACTAACGGGGTCCAATTGATGGTGGCAGATGCTCTCTTCGACGGCACACTGCAAGTCGGCCAGAATCTGGTTGATAACACCGCAGGCACCATTGACTTCGCTTTGACCCAGATTAACGGTACGCCAGTGCTCGACGCCAGCGCTGCCGTGGCCACCTTTGAATGGATCCCCGCAGCAGGAGTGGAAACCCCTACAGACACCGAGGTAATGGTGACGGAGGCCCTGCTGTCCACTCCAGATGGATACCCTATCTCTGTGGACGAAATCAGCAATGGGACAATCGTCGCCAGGCCGCCCGACGAAGGGATTGTGGGAACCATCGAGCTTCAAGGGCGCTACGATCACAGCGGGACTATGGTGTCAGCTTTGCTTGAGGACCCTGGCTGCTGTCAAATCTTCACCGATGCTGAGGGCCGCTTCAAGATCATCCCTACCGAGGTTGGCACCTATAGAGTGACGGCCTGGAAACAGGGCTACCTGCGTGCTTGCAGGACTGGCGTACCGTACAACTCCGGCCAACTCACAGACATGGGCAGTGTCACTCTGTTAGGAGGCGATGTCGTTCCCGACGAGGTCATTGACATCTGCGACGTCGCCTACATGGCCTCGCGTTTCGGCGGCACAGACCCATTTGCTGACATCACCGGCGATGGTCAGGTGAACATCCTCGACCTGACGATGACGGCGGCCAACTTTGGCCGGTCGGGCCCCATACTCTGGTAAACAGGAGGGGATGAAATGCGAATGTATCATCCCCTTCCAGAAGCAACCTGTTGTACCCAAAAAATCTTGAAGGAGGTAAAAGTCAGATGAGAGTAGTAAAGGAACTGGTATTAGCCCTGGTGGTAGCGACGCTCATGGCCGTGCCGGTGGTGAGCGCCTTCGCGGCCGGACCGGGGGATCCCGACACCACCGTCCGGGTCACCGATGCGTCGTTTAGCTGTGGAGAGACCGGCACCAGCCAGATTCTGGTCTCCATCGCCAACGACCCGACCGACCCTCGGCCACTGCACGGAGTTGAGGTCCACCTCTATTATGACGCCACCAAGCTTCGGGTGGTGGACGCTGACGGTGACCCCTCCAATGGAGTCCAGATTGCACCCGAAGACGGCCTCTTCCCTCTGGATGAGCAGGTGGTCGTGCAGGAAGTTGACGTTGCAACCGGCACCGGCACCATCATCTTCGCTGTGAGCCGCAAGGAAGGAGCCAGCGTGCAGGACGTTACCGACGCAGCCATCGCCACCATCACCTGGGAAGCTGTGGCCGACTGCGCCGAAGTGACCGAGGAGATGTGTTCTGAGGTAAGCGTTGTGGATGCCCTGATGTCCGACGCTGAGGGATATGCCATCACTGTGGATACCACCCAGTCGGGCACCGTCTGCTACGAGGGCGAAGAACTGGGCTGCATCACGGGCTCTGTCCAACTCCAGGGTCGCTACGACCACAGCGGGGCCACAGTGGTAGCTGAGAAGGACGGGCTTATTGTGGCCTTGACTGCTACTGACAGTGCCGGCTACTTCACGCTGGAGAATCTGCCTCCAGACACCTACGAGGTGTACGCCGAGATGTACGGCTACCTGGACGCCCTCAAAGGCTCCGGCGTGCTGGTAGAGGGTGGAGAAGAATGCATAGAACTGGGTGCCACCAAGCTGTTGGGCGGTGACGTCGCACCGCAGGACCCAGGGCCGGACAACGCTATTGACATCAGCGACATAACGTACATCGCCTTCCGCTTCCGTGGGGCCGACATGACCGCCGACGTCAATGGCGATGGCGTGGTGAACATCCTCGACCTGACTATGGCCGCAGCTAACTTTGGCCGGGTAGGACCGACCCCCTGGTCAATGACTCCATAGCACACTCGTCGGTAGAGAGGTGGTGATGTGCCATCACATCACCACCTTTTTCTATTCCGAAAAGCCCTCTACTTCCCTCATTACATGCATGTTTACCTTTTCTGGAATCTCTGATATAATAGGGACAGTGCTGCCATCCTACAGATGGCCATAGAAGGGGCAAGGTGTAGTTTGCGAGGAATGTGATGCTTATCGGGATTGACGCCAGCCGGGCGGCGGTACAAGAGCGCACGGGGACAGAAAACTACTCCCTCAACGTGATCCGCCACCTTCTGTCTCTGGAAAGGAGCCACCGCTACCGCCTCTATTTTAACCGCCTGCCCTCGGCGGAGCTTTTTCCGATGGCGGCCGGCCTCGAACTGCGGGTCATGCCTTTCCCCCGCCTGTGGACCCACCTCCGGCTCTCCTGGGAGATGGCCCGCTACCCCCCCGATGTGCTCTTTGTGCCGGCTCACGTCCTGCCCCTCGTCCATCCCCCATCCAGCGTGGTAACCGTCCACGACCTGGGCTACCTGTACTATCCAGAGGCCCATCGGCCTCTGGACCGTCTCTACCTGGACCTTTCCACGCGCTACAATGCCCGTGTTGCCAGCCGAGTCATCGCCATCTCTCAGGCGACCAAGGACGATTTGATCCAACACTATGGCGTTGAGCCGGACAAAATCACCGTCGTTTACTCCGGCTGTGACGGAACCATCCAAACGGTTGAAGACGAAGCCACCATCAAAGCTGTCAAAGCTCGTCACGGCATCCAGGGAGACTATATCCTCTATGTGGGCACCCTTCAGCCACGCAAGAACCTGAAGCGCCTGCTGGAAGCGTATGCCCTGCTGAGAAAGCAGGGAGAGACGCCCCACCTGGTCATTGCCGGCCGGAAAGGCTGGCTGTATGAGCAGATTTTCCAACAGGTTGAGAAGTTGGGTTTGAAGGCCGAAGTCACTTTCCCCGGCTATGTGCCTCAGGACAATCTGCCTGCCTTGCTGAGCGGGGCGCGCCTCTTTGTTCTCCCCTCCTTATACGAAGGTTTTGGCCTGCCGGTGCTGGAAGCCATGGCCTGTGGCACACCGGTGCTTTGCTCCAACGTTTCCTCCCTGCCCGAGGTAGCCGGCAACGCTGCCCTTCTGGTTGACCCCCTGGATGTAGAGGGCATGGCAGAGGCCATGAACCGTGTTCTGCAAGATGAGGAACTGAGAGCCCGATTGGTGGAACGAGGCCGGCAGCAGGTGCGCCGGTTCTCATGGGAACGCTGTGCCCGTGAGACTCTGACCGTACTGGAAAATTCGCTCTAAATCGGCAACGTTGCTTATTACAGCAAAGTGAGGTATAATAGTAGATAATCTGCCCATCAACCACGCATCAACGAGGAAATTGACATGATAGGTGAGATTCTCGGCAATCGTTACAAGATCATCAGGGAGATAGGCAGTGGCGGCATGGCCTGGGTATACCTGGCCGAAGATCTCATTGAAGGAGTTCGAGTTGCAGCCAAAGTCCTCTACCCTCAATTCAGCGAAGACATCTCCTACATCCAACGCTTCAACCGAGAAGCCAAGCTGGCCATCAGCCTGAACGAGCCCCACATCGTCCGGGTGTTGGACTACGGCGCCACCAGAGATATCCATTACCTGATAATGGAATACATCGAGGGCCGGGATCTGCTGGAGATTCTGGAGGAAAGGGGACCTTTGCCCTACGAGGAAGTACTGAGCATCGCTTCGCAGGTTGCCAGAGCCCTGGAGCACGCCAGCCAACAGGGCATTGTCCATCGGGACATCAAACCCCAGAACCTGATGATCACAGCCGACGGGACAGTGAAAGTGTGTGATTTTGGCATCGCCCGCGCTGTGACCCTACCTTCCCTCACCCAATCTGGCTTCGTTGGCTCACCCCACTACATATCCCCAGAACAGGCTATGGGCGAGCAGGTTGACGTTCGCTCCGACATCTACTCCCTGGGCATTGTCATGTACCAGATGCTGAGCGGGAAGCTCCCCTTCGACGCCAAGACCCCCTGGTCAATCATCAGCCAGCACATTGCCAGCACTCCTCCCTCCCTGCGCCTGGAGAATACAGATTTGCCGGAGGCAGTGGAGCATCTGGTTAACAAAGCCATGGCCAAGCGGCCCGAGGACCGCTTCCAGACCCCGGCCGAATTTATACAAGCCGTCGAAGATGTCCTCAGCGGGAAAGAAATAGTCGCGGTTGAGACCCCTGTCTCGGAGCAGGATATACCCGGCCTGGTGGAAGACCTGTATCGGCGGGCAGTGGAGGCCAGCCAGGCTGAGGAATGGCAACGGGCTGTCGCTCTTTTCAACCAGGTCATCAACCTTCAGCCCGATTACGAAGATGCAACCGAGCGGCTGGCCGAAGCCGGGCGACAGGCCAGGCTTTCGGCTCTTTACGCCGCAGCCAACCGGGCTCTGGAAGCCAAACGCTGGCAGGAGGCCATTGATGAGCTGAGCGAAATCGTGGCCATTGATGCTCATTACAAAGATGCCTCCAAGCTGCTGACCGGCGCCGGTCTGGCGTTATCAGAAAGCAAGGCCCGTGGGAGGCTGGAGGCTCTTTACCGGCAAGGGCTGGACCATTTTGATGCCCACGAGTGGGCCCAGGCTGCTGACTGTTTCGCCCAGGTTCACAAAGTAGACCCCAAATACGAAGAGGTAGCCGAGTTGCTGGCTGAGGCCCGGCGCAGACTCCGTAGAACCAGAGAGAGGAGCGAAGAACTGGTCAGGAGAGAGACTCCTTCCTTCGGCGCTCGCCTGGGCATGGCGGCGAAGAAGGTTGCTCTCACCATAATACTCCTGGCTCTGGTCGGATTGGGCTCTGCCGGCGCTTACGTTTTGTATCAAACCTATCAACAGGCCCAACTGGCCCGGCCGACGGATCCTCTGGCTGACGATTATCAGCAAGCTCTCAAGTTTATGGAGCAGGGTCAATGGGATCAAGCCGTCAACCTGTTTGACGAGATTCTGGCCGCTGCGCCCGATTACAAAGATGCCTCCGAAAGAAGGGCCGAAGCCCAGGAAAAGCTGGAGTTGACTCGCCTGTATGAGCAGGGGAAAGAATATTTTGAGCAAGGCGAGTGGGATGAAGCTATCGCTCAATGGCAAGAGTTGCAAGACCGCGATCCAAGCTTTAACAAAGCGTCGGTGGAGGATATGTTATGTCGAGCGTATCTGGAGAAAGCCCTTCTGAAAGTGGCCAACTTTGATGAGGACGGTGACCTCAGACATCTCCACGAGGCCATGGTGGATTTCGGCCAGGGATTGGCTATCTGCCCGGACAAGGCCGATCTCCAGGAGGAGAAGAAACTGGCAAGCCTCTACCTGGACGCCAACGTCGCCTGCAAGGCAGGTGACTGGGATGAGGCCATCGCCAAATTGAACGTCCTCTACGAGCTTCAGGCCGATTACGGGCAGGTGGTGGAGAGACTCTATAAGGCCTATGTGAACAGAGGAGATGCCTACGCAAAAGAGAAACGCTGGGAGTTGGCCTTGGCTGATTACGAACTGGCTTTGGAACTCGATGTGTCCGATAAAAGCGTGGCTGCGGATAAACGAGGTGCCCTTCAGAAGAAAATGGCCACTCTAGCCGTCACACCGACTCCGACGCGGGTAGTGCCCACCCCACGGCCCACGGCCACGCCGACAAGGGTAGCGATGAAATATCCGGCGCCAAAGCTGGTGGGGCCGGCCAACAGAGAGAGTTTCTCCACATCCCTGGAAATCCCTATTTTGGAGTGGGAACCCGTAGGAGAACTGGCGAGCGATGAATACTACAGCGTATTGGTAGTACACTATTATCCCCCAGGTAATCCTGTCTACTGGACCAGCGGGTTAATAAAAGAAACCCAGGTTAAACTGCCCGAGGGAGCTGGCTACGGCAAAGCTGACCACGACGAATTCTACTGGTGGGTCACCGTACATCGAGCGACAAGGACCACTCCCGATGGTAAACCTGATGGCCCCCCCATCAGCCCCAAGAGCGAAGTCCGGATGTTCTTCTGGGGGCCATAAGATTCAGAAAGGTGATGGAGTATGAGTGACACGCCTCGAACCAAGATTGGGGAAACACGGGAAAGACTTGAAGCTTTGAGACGAGACCTGACGGATTTTGCTGAGGCCCTGGAGCGTCAGCACGCCGCTTTGCGAAAACTCCAGGCCGTTTGGCCGCCAGGGTCCCAAGATCAAGCCCTGCGTGAAGTACAGGCCTGCACCGCCACCGCAGCGGCCCTGGTCCAAAAGATGGGACAGCGTATGCCTCAGCTAGAGTCCCTATTCAAAAGCGCCCAGGAGGAATTGGCGGCCGAGGAGAAGGAACACGAGCAACTCACAGCCCTCTATGAAGTCAGCCAGGTTGTCAATTCGACCTTGGATCTGTCAGAAGTTCTGAACATTGTCATGGACACCATCATCAGCTTGACCGGCGCAGAGCGAGGGTTTTTGATGCTCCTCGACGAAGAGACGGGAGAGCTTGACTTCAAAGTTGCTCGCAACATGGACCGGGAAACCTTGGCCGGCTCGTCCTTCGAAATCAGCCGTACCATCGTCAATCGGGTGGCCGTCGAAGGTGAACCTATTCTGACCACCAACGCCCAGGCCGACCCGCGCTTCAGCGCTCAGGCCAGCGTGGTCAGCTACAGCCTCCGTTCGATCCTCTGCGTCCCGCTCAAGGTTAAAGACAAGGTCACCGGTGTTATCTACGCCGACAACCGCATCAAAGCCGGGCTTTTCACCGAACGCGACCGTGACCTTCTGGTGGCTTTTGCAGACCAAGCGGCCATGGCCATCGAAAACGCCCGTCTTTTTGAGAGCGTCACCATCGCCAAGAATCTGATGGATAACGTCTTTGCCAGCATCGCCAGCGGCGTTATCACCACCGACGTCATGGACAAAATCACTCTCTTCAATCGAGCAGCGTCGTCCATTTTGGGCATTCCTGCCGAGCAATCCATAGGTGCCTCATACTATGAAGTCCTTCCCATGCTGGGGGAAAGCCTCCAGCCGTTGGTCGAGGAAGTGAAGCTCAAAGAGCAGGAATACATCGCCTATGAAATCGAACCCGAATTGCCCCAGCGCGGTACTGTCAGCCTGAGTATGAACCTATCGCCTTTGAAGAACGCTCAAGACGAAACCCTGGGGGTAGCCATCGTCATTGACGATTTAACGGAGAAGAAACGGTTCGAGCGAGAGCGGGCTATGGTCAAGCGTTATCTGCCGGCAGAGTTGGTGGACAGGTTGGCGGACCTGAAAGAGCTGCGGCTGGGCGGCACCCGACAGTTGATCACCACCTTCTTCGCCGATATCCGGGGCTTTACCACCTACAGCGAGCAACATGACCCCGAACACGTGGTCGAGGTCATCAATAACTATTTCTCGATGGCAGCCAAGATCATCCGTGCCAACGAGGGCATTGTGGACAAGTACCTCGGTGACGCGGTGATGGCTCACTTTGGTACTCCTCTGCGTCCCATTGCCGACCACGCGCTGCAAGCCGTGCGCACAGCCTGGGCCATCAAACAGGCGATGGACGAGTACCACAAGAGGGTTCCCCCTGCCGACAGACTCAGTTTTGGGATGGGTGTCAATACCGGCGAAGCGGTGGTGGGCAATGTGGGAGGCGAGGATCAGATGGAGTACACCCCCATCGGCGATGCGGTCAATTTGGCCAAGCGCTTGCAGGAGAGCGCCAAGCCGGGGCAGATTCTGCTCAGTCAGAGCACCTACGAGGAGATCAAGGACTACGTTGAGGTAAATGCCTTGCAGCCCATACAGGTCAAAGGGCGAACCGCCTTCGAGCAGGTCTACGAACTGGTAGGCATCAAGTAGATTGGCCCAAACAAAGAAGCCGGACACCGGCTTCTTTGTTCGTAGTGACGGCTTTAGCCGTTCGGTCCTGCTCGCGCCGGATTTGGAATCGGGCGGGAGCAGCGGATAAGGGTTGGGATTGGCGGCTGCGGGCCTGGATTGCAAATCCAGGCCGAGCGGAAGATGGCAAATCCAGGCCGGACGGGCCGCCCACCCGCTCCCGCCGGATTTGCCATCCGGCGAGGCCCGCGAGCAGCGGATAAGGGTTGGGATTGGCGGCTGCGGGCCTGGATTGCAAATCCAGGCCGAGCGAATTGGTCAGCTAGCCTGCTGGATTTCTTCCAATATGGCCTTTTCCAGGTCGGCCCTGTACAACTCAGCGCCCTTCAACTTGGCCTTGTCCAAGTTAGCCCTTTCCAACTTGGCCCATGTCAGGTCGGCTCTTTCCAGGTTGGCTTCTTCCAGACTGGTCCCGCTCAGGTTGGCTCCTTTCAGATTGGCTCCCTCCAAGTTGGCTCCCTTCAAGTTAGCCTCCTTCAGATTAGCTCCCTCCAGTCCGGTTCCGCTCAAGTTGGCCCCTTTCAGATTAGCCCTGTATAGGTTGGCCCCGCTCAGATTACTCCTTTCCAGGTTAGCCCCTTCTAAACTGGCCCCGCTCAGATTGGCCCTTTCCAGATTAGCCCTGTATAGGCTGGCCCCGCTCAAGTTGGCCCCGTTCAAGTTGGCTCCGTTCAGTTCGGCCCTATTCAGGTTAGCCCCGCTCAGGTCAGCCCTGTTCAGATCGGCTCCGCTCAGGTCGGCTCCAACCAGCCACAGTGGCCTATCAATCGGGTGTACGTTGAGCAATAGGTATAACTCGTTGCGCGTGAATTCCATGTTCCTTCTCCCTGGTGATTGCCTGTAACGTCAGGGTATCCTCCCTCATTCTGACCTTGTCTCAACCCTCTGCCAGTTTGAGGTTGGAGACGATGTCCAAATCCCAACCGGAGCGATGGCCAACCCGGTAGCGGAAGTAGCCAGCACCGGCGATCATGGCCGCGTTGTCGGTGCAGAGAGCGGGCGGGGGGTAGAGGACGGGCAAAGTCGATCTTTCGGCCATCTGCTGGCGCAGCAGGCGGTTGGCTGCCACCCCGCCGGCTAACATAATCAACCTGGCCTGGTGCTCCTCTGCAGCCATCGCCGTCTTTTCCACCAACACGTCTATCACCGAGGCCTGAAAGCTGGCAGCCAGATCGGCTACAGGGAGACGCCGAATAACCGAAGGGGGTTGAGAGACTGCGATGCGCCGGTTTTTGGTAGAATCCGCCGATGAGGATACTTTGTCTTCGTACTTCTGGACGATGCGCAGCACGGCCGTCTTGAGACCGCTGAAACTGAAATCATAAGTCCCTTTCAGCCAGGCGCGCGGCAGTTTAAAGGCAAAGGGATTGCCCTCTTGAGCAGCTCGTTCAATGGCCGGTCCACCCGGAAACCCCAGCCCCAACAGCCGCCCCACTTTGTCAAAAGCCTCACCGGCAGCATCGTCGAGGGTGTGCCCTAGCCTCCGGTATTGACCGTGATCGGTCATCAGTATCAACTCGGTGTGACCACCAGAGACCACCAGAGCCAACGATGGAAAAACGATTTCCTGGGGCGAATCGCCCACTATGAGCCAGTTGGCGTAGATGTGGCCTTCGATGTGGTTGATGCCAACGAGGGGCAACCCCCGGCCGTAGGCCAGCCCTTTGGCCGTGTTGACCCCCACCAGCAGAGAGCCCGGCAGGCCGGGTCCATAAGTCACGGCTATAGCATCCAGGTCGTCCCAATCCAATTCTGCTTCGGCCATAGCCTGCTGGATGACGGGCATGATGCTCAGAATGTGTTGGCGAGAGGCCATCTCGGGAAAGACGCCGCCGTATTGACGGTGCAGGTCTATTTGCGAGGCAACCACATTAGAGAGGATGCGGCGCCCGTCTTCAACCACTGCGGCAGCCGTCTCGTCGCATGAAGTCTCGACGCCCAGGATACGAGTCATCTCAAAGCCAACCTTACTCTCTCGACGAGAGTCTCCTCCTGCTCTGGCATCACGGTACGCGGATCCAGCAGAAAGCGATCCCCCTCGATCCGCCCCACTACCGCTGGCCGGCCCAGGCGCAGACGGCGGGCCAATTCGTCGGGCGAGGCCACCTGAATGGCCACCAGCCTGGTGGGCAGAGTCTCGCCGGGTAGGCTCCCGCCACCCACTGTGGAACGGCCATCCACCACGCTGACCTCGGCCCCTGCCTCGGCCAGAAGCGAGGCCCAGGTTCGGGCTCGCTCTTCGATGGCCTCTACCGGCAGGGCAATCATCTGCCACACGGGGACTTTTTGGGGAGCTTTGCCTTCCAGGTAGTGCAGCAATGTGGCCTGCAAGCCGGCCAAGGTAGTCTTATCCACGCGCAGGGCACGGGTCAGAGGGTGGCGTCTGAGTTGAACCACCAGTTCCTCCTGACCAAGGATGATGCCTGCCTGGGGGCCGCCCAGCAGCTTGTCGCCGCTGCAAGAAACCAGAGAAGCGCCGGCAGCAATGCTTTCCTGGATAGTGGGCTCATGGGCCAGGCCGTAATCGGCAGTGTCCAGCAGAGTGCCGCTGCCCAAATCATCAATGACGGGGAGATTGTATTTGCGCCCCAATTCTACCAATTCGTCCAACGACACCTCGTGGGTGAAGCCGACGATGCGGAAGTTGCTGTGGTGAGCACGCATCAGGAGAGCCGTCTCCTCGTCAATAGCCTCCTCGTAATCCCACCGATGGGTGCGGTTGGTGGTGCCCACCTCAATCAGATGGGCTCCGCTCTGGCGCATCACGTCGGGAATGCGGAAGCCGCCCCCGATCTCGATCAATTGACTGCGGGAGATAATGACCTTTCGGCCTTGAGCCAGAGCTGTCAGCATCAAGAGGACAGCCCCGGCGTTGTTGTTGACCACCAGGGCCGCCTCGGCCCCCGTCAACCGGCAGAGAATCTCTTCAGCGTGGACGTAGCGAGAGCCCCGTTTCCCGGCCTCCAGGTCATACTCCAAGTTACTATAGCCGCCGGCAGCCTTTGCCATAGCCGCTTGCGTTTCTTCGCTCAGTGGAGCGCGACCAAGGTTGGTGTGGATGATGACGCCGGTAGCGTTGATGACCGGCCGTAAGGTGGGCTGCAGACAACGGTTCAAATTGGCCACAGTCGTAGCGGCCAGTTGGCTCACCGACGGGCAGGGGCTGCCCTCCAGGATGGCCCGGCGAGCACTTTCCAGCGCCTGGCGGGCCGCTTCCACGGTCAACTCGTGGCCGTGAGCCTCGACCAGGGCCCAGACGGTCTCCTCCTGAAGCAGCCTATCCACACTAGGCAGCTTCCTCAGCTCTTCCTGCACAATGACCTCCTACGACGACGCTCCCAGCAGCCCGGTTTGACGCTGATTGAGCACCTCCCCCGAGAGTCAAAAAGATTCAGCTTACCTTCCCACAGGTTACGGTTGACGGCTTATTACTACAACCGCAGATAACTGTAGGGCGGGGCAGGAAAGGTGCGACGCTCTTTTTGCCGGTTGTTGCGCGCTCTTGGAGTCGCTGTCAGGCAGGTGCGAGGCATACCCTTGGAGTCGCTGCTGGGCAGGCGCAAAGCCTGCCCTTACCCCGCCGGGTTGCCGGTGCGATTCGCTGCTTTGCCGGCTCTCAAGTGCGTCGCACCTGCAAGTGCGGTTGTAGTATTATGCAGAGTTCAACAGCCACTGTCAACTGATCGGCGCGAGCGCTCTACTCAACATTGTACCACGATAGGCTATGATCGTCAAACGCCTCCTGCCTTTACAAGCTCTGGAAAGAGGTGCGGTGCACTTCAGAAGTGCGTCGCACTTGGCAATCCGGCGAGAACAGCGCGGTTCATTGCTCCAGTTCCTCCATCGCCTTCTCTGCCCGCTGCCGATAGAAGCCTTCGCCGTCCAGGTCAATAGCCCGCCGGTATTCCCGCCGCGCGGCCTCCACATCGCCGCGAGCGGCGTAGAGGGCCCCCAGATGATAGTGAGCGCGGGCCAAGTCGGGATCAAGAGCCAACGCTCGTTGCAGGTGGATTCTGGCTTCCTCCCAGTGCCCGGTCAAATGATAGGCCCACCCCAGCACATCGTGGGCCACGGCGCTTTTTGCATCAAGCTTCACCGCCTTCAAAGCGGCCGGCAGGCCCTCTTCTTCAACCTTGTAGATGTGATCCACGTAGAACTGGGCCAGGATGAGCTGAAACCGGGCGTCGTTGGGTGCGCGCTGCACCGCTGCTCGAAACCAGCCCTCGGCGGCAAGGTAGTCATACTCCTCCAGATAGGCCCGCGCCAGGTCCACACAGAGAGCAGCGTTATAGGGGTCGAGGTTGACTGCCCTCCAGAACCTCGCTCGCGCTGCCTTTCCCATGCCCAGAGAGCGGTAGTACACTCCCAGAAAGTAGTTGGCCAGAACGCTGTCGGGCTCGAGGGTAATAGCCTTCTCCAGATTGTCCCAGCCGGCCTCGTACTGGCCCGCCTGCCCCTGAATGTGGCCTAGATAGGCGTAGGCGTCAGCGTACTCTGGGTTGAGTTGGATGGCCGTCTCGAACTGCCGCCTGGCCAGGCTCAGCTCCCCGCGTTCAAGGTAAGCCACTCCTAGCAAGGCTGCGGCACGCGCCTCGTTGTCCTCTCTCCCCACCTCCTCCAAAGCGGCCAACATCTCCTCGGCGTCCGCAGAAGAGTAGCTTTCGCCAATTGGATTGCAAACCCAGTTGGAACCGGTTTGGAAGCCGAGCGCCTTCGCCAGATGTTCTGCTGCCCGTTTAGGGTCGTGACCGGCCAGGAGCAGACCCATTTGATAGTGGGCTGCCGGGTTGCGGGCGTCCTGGGCCAGCAGGGCCTCGAACTCTTGCTGCGCGGCCTGAAAGTCGCCCCGCCTCAGGTGAAGCCGTCCCAGGCAATAGCGAACGGCTGCGTTGCCGGGGTTCAGGGCCAGAGCCCGGCGCCAGCAGCGGATAGCTCGTTCCCCGTCCCCCAGGCCGGCGTAGGCCGCTCCCAGACCGGCCAGGGCCTCTTCCGTCGCTCCCCGCTCATAAGCCTGCCCGAAGGCTTCTCCGGCCGATTCGTACCGTCGTTGGGCCAGATATATCCGGCCGATGCGCAGGAGGGGCAGCGCACTGCGCGGCATCAGAGTAGCTGCTTGCCGGTAGGACTCGATGGCCGCGCTGTATTCCTTCTTGGAATGATAGGCATTTCCCTGGCGCATCAGGTCAACAACTGCCTGGGGCTCGCTTTTGAGTCCCAGCAGCAGAACCAGGGTGGCCAGAAAAGCCATTTTTGCCAAAGGCTTTCCCTTCACCTTCTACCTCTGCGCGGGGTATATCCCAGCACTGTCGGTACCTT
>JAOZOT010000800.1 GCA_029933115.1 Anaerolineae bacterium
CTGCTCCAGAATGGTCTCCTCGGCTAAAGGCACGACGGAGTGAACGCCATACAGGCGTTGGTGTTGCTGTCCGCGGTGGAAATGTTGGTAGGCGTCCCGGTCTCCATTGATGCGAACGGCTCGCACGTCCAAGATGGCCTGGGCACCAGGCTGAGTCCAGCGCATCCCAGACTGTTCCATCCGATCCTTGACCAAGTGACGGCAGGTGCCTTCGATAACGCCGGTGCCGATGGGCCAACCTTGGGCCAGGTAGTGGTCATAGCGCATATAGGGAAGGTTGCGACGGTAGTAGCCGATGGTCTTGTTCAAGGCCTCCTGTTGGGTAGGCGAGCGGGCATCTTCCTGGATAAGGGTTTCCAAGGTTTGGATGACATCACTTGTCTTGCCAGATAGGATTTGCAGCAATTGTTCACCGATCCAGTCGGTGCGCTCAGGATTCGTCTCGCCCAACAGGGCATTAGCTGTGTCCCAAAGGTATTGAGACGTGGATGATGTCCAGAATCAAGTTGAAGCCCGGCAGTTTTTCGCCGACCCGCTTTTGTAAGGCGTCATCGCCATCGGTGAGGGCCACTCGTTGTTGAACCTTGGCGTGATCTCGTTGGGCAACGCGCCGGGCCAAACGCTCGAAGGCGATGTCTTTGCCATCCAAGGTGGCCCAAACCTCCTTATTGGCCGGTACAGGGCGCTGTGATGAGGTGGTAGACGCTTGTTCGGCTGCATCGTCGCCTTCTCCAGCGCGCAAGAGGGCCTCTACAACCTCTTGCGGGGTGCGGCGATAGGGCTCAATGGTATAGACACCGGTTGTCACTGCTTCTTTCTTCTTGGTCTGCTTTTCGCCTTTGCTCAGTCGGGCGGGCTTAGCCGCCGCCTCAGGGCGCACCATGGGCACACCCTTCCCATCGGCCTGGGCCACCAAAATGGGGCCTTCCGCCTCAACTGGCGGAGCAGCTTTCTGCTCGTAGAAAGCCACGACGTCCCCGGCGTCCTCTTGGGCAGCGGTTTCTAGAGCTTGCTTGGATATGGAGAGGCCCAGGATGCGTTTCAGCACCTCAATGGACTGGTCGTACGATTCGTCAGTCACGCAATACTCTGCCCAATCGCGCAGCAAGTCTGAGTAGCAGCGTGGGGGCAGACTGAGTTCTGCATCCAGCGGACAAAAGCCGCCGTGCCCAGATGCATAGAAGTAGTGCCGCTCAAACTGTACTTTGCCGAATACCGAATAGTAGCCGGTTCGGCTTTGGCCTTGGTAACTCAAACGCGCTCCATCTGATGCATAAACGGGCTCACCGGGGCGGACACTGGCTCGATGCACAAAGAACAGACGCAGCAGTTGTGCCCCTAAG
>JAOZOT010000263.1 GCA_029933115.1 Anaerolineae bacterium
CCGGCCAGGTGTAATCTGGGAACGAATTTACGGGGGGCTGTATTAGTACTACAACCGTAGTTAACCAAACAAGCACTGAGCCTGTCGAAGAGTGCGGTCTTTAAGGGATGACATCCTTCGACAGGCTCAGGATGACTGCCTCGAGGCGAAAACAGGCTCCTCCTTAAAAGCGGATGGTCACCAGTCCCACAGCATAAAGTTTGGGAACGGACAGGGAAAGCAGGCCATCTTGCAGGTCGTATTCCAACGGGCCATCGCTGCCTTCGGGATCCGTCCAGCGCACCTCATACACCGTCTGACCTTCCGGCCAGCGCAACTCAAAGTTCAGGTCGCTCACCGGCTCGCGCCCAAAGTTGACCAAAGTCAAGGTCATCAACCTCCGTCCGCCGCGCACCTCGACCATTACCTCCGGCGGGGCATTGGTATCCAAAGAGGGCAACCCGTCCAGGGCCCCAAGCAGTTGGCGGCGACCGGCTTTGTCAGCCACGGTCTCGATGATCACCGCCGGCACACCGTCCAGAGCATTGGTCTGGCGAGGCCGGCCCCATTCGTCAGCCCAGCCGGCGTCGCCGGTGAGGACGATGCGTCCACCATTGTCCACAAAATCACGGACCAGCGCCGCCTGGCTGTCGCTCAGGCACTCCACCCCGGCCAGGACCAGCCAGCGGTAGGGACGCAGGTGGTCGAGGGTCAGGCCGGTGTCCACCACGATGTCGAAGGGCACGTGCGCCGAGAACAGAGTCGAAGCCACAGCCCGATATTCCTTGAGAAAGCCATCGTCTTCCACTTTGTAGGGTTCCCCGCCCCCCTGGTCAACCAGGTCACGGTTGCGGCCAGAGTAGAGCAAGGCCACCTGAGCCAGCGATTCAAGGTCAAAGATCTCCGCCTCGTGGGCTGCCATCCACCCGAAGATCTGCCGCCGGTAATCCTGCCCCACGCTATCAGCCATGCCCGGGCCCCGGGTCTCGTAGTAGTTGGCTCCTTGGCTGGCGATGACCCCAGCCAGACGGATGGCGTCATCGGGCTGATAGCCATAGGTGAGGATCCACGACGGCTTGCCTCGGTCAGCCCCACGCGCAAACTTGACCATGGTGGCGAAAGCCTGCCACTGCTCCAGCGAGGCTTGCTCCATGCCCGTCTCCCCCCGGTCCATGCGGTCGCCGATGGTGCCAATTTCGTGGCCGGTGGCTACATCGGACAGAGGAGCATAAATAGTAGGGTCGTTGCCGTAGGTGGTGGCGCCGCTGCCGTCGGCACTCCAATTCTCCTCAAAGAAGACCGCCTTGGGGTTGACAGCCTTCATCTCGTCTTTGACCGCCAGCAGAAAGTGGCGCAGGTCTTCGTGCCGCCACACTATCCATTTGCGCCAGGCTTCGTCGTCCCAATCCTCGGCCGGCGGCAACTCGAGGCCGTAGGCCGCCTGAAAGGCTTCAGCACTGAAAGGATCGTGAGAGGGCCACAACCCTTCGTGCCCGCCGATACTCTCTGGCAGATAGGTCACGTCAATCCACAGGCCGTCAACACCGCTGGTCATCACCTCTCGCACCCGGCTCAGGTAGAAATCCCGGTAACCAGAACGAGGAGCCATCCACACATCAATTTCCCCTTCTTCCAGCCAATGTTCCTGCTCAGAACTGATGTCGCTGAAAGCCAGGGGGTCGCCTTCCAAAGAGACCTGCACCCAGTCGGGGTGAGCACCGGCCGGATTGCGCCCGGCGGTGGCCCCTTCTTCGGCGATCTGCTCCAGGCTGGTCAGGTATAGCACCACCTTCATCCCTCGCCGGTGGGCGCCCTCCGTCACTCGCCGGATGAGGTCACGGTTAGCAGCGAACTCGGCGTCGTCAGCCCAGGCGCTATAAAAGGAGCCCAGAGGGCAGTCGGCCAGCACCACACTGACGTGCTGAGCGGCCAGGGCATCCAGCCTGGCTTCGTAAGTGCCCTCCTCGCCTGGCTCAAAGTAAGCCCCGGCGATGCGCGCCCGCCGCGCCCATTGCGGATAGGGGCGCGGCACCTCCAAGCGCAGAGGCAGAGTGTCCAAAAAGGTCGGGGAGGGGGTAGGAACAGGCGTAGCTACAGGCTGAGGAGCAGTGGGGGACGGTTCGGCAGGAGTGGGGATAGCCGGGGCAGGCGTCTCCTCAGGAGCGCAAGCGAGCAAGGTAAGCAAGGCTATGAACGCGAAAAGGCGAAAGGCGAAATGCAGGTTCACGGTGACCAACGCGGTTCTATATCTTCACCGTCGCTGTCAGTCAGCAACGTCACTGTTCCATCGGCAACGGTCAACACCTGGAGGCCCCACGTGCCATTGATGAGAACTTGGAAAGCAATGCGACTGCCGTCGGGAGACCAGACAGGCTGTTGTTTATCGGCCGCGTCGTTGGTCAACTGCTGACGGTCGGAACCATCCACCTTGATGGTGAAGATGTCTCCGCCGTGACCACGTGGATCCGTGGTGGCTACGAAGGCGATGCGGTTTCCATCAGGAGACCAGGCGGGATCAGCCTCATAAAGTTCGTCGTCGGTCAGCCGGGTCAGCCCCGTGCCATCGCGGTTGATGATGTATATGTCACCCTCCCGTCGGTCGCGGTCGGAGACGAACACCAGCCGGTTGCCGTCTGGTGACCACGACGGCTGATCCTCGCGCTCTGGAGAGGGGGCAACGATGCTCCCCTGGGAACCATCATACCTCATCACGAAAAGGTCCAGGTTGCCACCCACGGATCGGCTGACGGCCACATAGCGCCCATCTACAGTCCAGGCGTAGTTCAGCCCGTCGGCGGGCAAGCCCGAAAGGGGCGTGCGCTCCCGACCCTCGGCGTTCATCGTGTACACCACAGGCTGACCCTGAGGCCACGTCATGAAAGCCAACCATCCGGCCCGCGTCCAGCCCAGCACTTTGGCCCCGTTGGCCTCGTCGGTCAATTGCTGCAAATCGCTGCCGTCGCTGTTTATCACATAAACTTGGGGCTGTCCATCGCGGTCGGAGACGAAGGCGATTCTTTCGCCAAAAGGCGAAGGTGGTCGCCCCGGCGTAGGACGCTGAACCACGTTGGGGCGCGACTCGCTCCCGCCCGGGTGGGGAGTGGGGGTGGGGCCGGGCGTGTTGGTGGGGGTAGGCGTCGGGGTGCTGGTCGGTCCGCCCACCCGATAGCCCCAGGCCGATTGGCCGGCTGCCACCCGCATGCGCACCACACCCCAGGCGAATATGATAACCAGAATCACAAAGCCAACCACAATGGCCGTTGTCATCTTTTTGCCGCGCTGTTCTTCCATCATTTGCATAACCCACCTGATCTCAGTAGCTCCAAAATTTGGGCATGGTTCACCAACCTGCGGGAGATTCCAGCCCAAGGCGCACTTCCTTGTCCATACCCTTCAGAACGTACTGGGTGTAGCCTTCGCCAGACTGGATGCTGATGATTTGCGCGTTGGTCACCCGCCTCAGGTCCAACTTGCGCCCGTCGTTGAGGCGGACAAGCAAGTACGTGGGATGCTTCGAAAACCGGACTGTGAGCTCGTCGTCGCCAAAAGTATAGCTAGCCTCGGTGTCGAAATAGTTCACGAATTCTTTGTAAGAATCCCTGGTGGTCATCCAGCGCAGCCAGGGATAGTTTTCCCGGCTCCAACTCAACAGACGATCCAACTGGTCGAACATGCCGTCGTTGGGATCGGACGGGTCACCCCGCCAGGGTGCGTTGTAAGGGTTGCGCGGATCGGTCTCGAAGGGGTAGTTGGCTTTGGTGTTGAAAATGTCGTCGGGGTGGACAAAGTGAGTCCACACACCCAACATGTTCAACTCTGAGACAACCAGCATCCGCACGTATGGCTCGTCGAAGTACCCATCGGTCCAGCGGGGGATAGAGTAGAGGTTCTCGTTCCACGGCTCGGGTCCGAACTCCCGGTTGCCACCTTCCTCAAAGCTGCCCGAAGACATGCCCCCCACGACCTTGATGGAAGGGAAGGCCTGGTGCAAGGCCGCCAGACCGGCGGCGTCGTACAGGTTATTGGGAGCCACGTAGGAGAAAGGCAGCGGCCCCAGGTCGTCCTCCTGCCAACGCTGTTTGGCCGCCTCCAGAGCAGCGACCATGTTGTCGGTGTTGCCCTTCCACCAATCCAGACGCAGGGACTGGTGATCGTAGCCATGCAGAGCCAGCTCATGGTCTCCCTGGGCCACCTGATGGCCCATGTAGATGCAGAAGGGCACCTCTTGCCCATTCACCTCGATCTTGGCGTGCACCCATTCATTAAAGTCCCAGGGCGGTTCGATGCGGCCATTGTAGTTGAAAGGGATGATCCACAAGTAATGCAGGCCGTACTTGCGGGCCAGGTACATCATGTCTGGGAACCACACCTTATAGTAAAAATCAACCACCGAGAGGTCATATTCGCTGGCCACCGGCTCAATCTTGCGGGTGGACGGAGGCGCGGGAAAGTCGTCAATGTGAAACAGGCCGACATTCACCACAGTCATCACGGCTTCGCGGTGGGCATCCATCACCGATTGCACGGCAAAGCCACGGAACTCTTTGGAAGCCATCAGGTCGTTATTCCAGTAGATGACACGCCCCTGGCCGAACTTGTGACGCCACAGGATGGGATATTGGTCGTCACCCGAAGTGGCCAGCACTTCGACGCCGTCCAACGTCAGCACGTCCAAGGCGCTGAACTCGCCGATGTGCTGGGCCTCTACAGTAAGACCCTTCAGACCAGGAGCCAGGTCGCCGACGAAATGTATTCCAGAACTGACCGAGATATAGTCTGGCTCCCGCCGGTTGTAGATGCCAAATACTTCCCGCAGCACAGGGTGCCAGGCCCGGACCAGGACGGCCAGCCCCCCGCCGTCGGCCACGTACTCCTTGACTTTGAGCGCCTCTCGCCCGCTGAAGCGCCAGATGCTTTCGGTGGCCACCGCTATGGCCGAGTATCGGCTCAGGTTGCTGAAGCGCACGGTCCGCCCCATGTCCATATCGTCGTGGGCGATCTTGGCGTAATCCAGAGCCTTGACTATCTGCGGATATAGCTTCTGGCTCAAAACGTCGGTGCTGTCGTAAACCAGGAGCACTCTTTGAGCGCGGGTTGCAGCGTCTCTGGATGAATCGGCCCGCGCCTCCCCACCAGGGAGCACACTCCAGGCCAATACAAACGCCAGAAGCAAAACCCTAACCACTATCAATGTCACTCCTCGTCGGTCAGTGTGGTTATTGCTCATGCTTTCCTCTCAAGATTGTCTCTGACGGTAGCTCTGCACTCAATCGTGGTTGGGCAGGCTGC
>JAOZOT010000801.1 GCA_029933115.1 Anaerolineae bacterium
GGGCAATGACCTCCTCGCTGTCGGTTCAATCTTCTTCTGTCACCACAACTCATCCGGTCGACCCGGATACATCTATTCGCCGTCAAGGCGGCATGAGTATGTTCTTTCAGGGTTTCGCAATCAGAAAGCGCACCTCAAGGGTGCATGCAAAAAACGCGCTTACCCTGAAGATGGGGTGATCTGCCTGCTTGCAGCAGGCTGCCGGTAGGGCTCATTTTTTGTGAGCACCCAATAAGCGGCCTCTGACAAATGCCGGGCGACTGCGCCAATCGCGATCCGATGTCCTCGGCGCCTGCGATGCCGTAGATAGAGCTGAGAGATATGGTGTTTCCGCCATCTTGGGCTGGTGTGCCGAAGCGCGACGCCGTTCGCCGCCTCAATGAAAGCCCATTTCAGGTACTGGTTGGATTGCTTTCGTAAACCACCATGGCGGTGTTTTCCGCCACTGGAATGCACGGTCGGCACCGTGCCGGCGTAACTGGCGAAGTTCTCTGCTCTGGGGAACCGCTGGATGGAGCCAATCTCCTGCCCGATTACGATCGCCAGGATGTCGCCAATCCCCGGCAGAGTCTTCAGCAGCTGCAGCTGTTGTGAAGACTCAGTGTTCGCCCGAATCCGGTGTTCCATTACAAGAATGTGTGTGTTTAGCTGGTCTAACAAGGCCAGCTCGGCCTGCATGCACCGCCGCGTCTCAGGTGGCAAGCTCTCAAGTGTCTCCCTAAGCGCCGGGCGCCATTTGGGAATGAAGATATCGCTGGCGCCCTCCAGCTTGCGATTGTACTTGGCCAGGGTGGCATGGATCCGGTTCTTGAGAGCAGTCCGCATCTTGGTCAGTGCCATGCGAGTCCTCGGCAGTTCGCGACCATCACGCACCTCGCCTGGGGGAAGCCACACTGTTGGCAAACTCCCTAGCCGCAGCAGCGTGGCTAGACCTTTCGCATCCAGCTTGTCGGTTTTGTTCACGTTGCCCATCATCACTTTGGCTTTAGCTGCATGGGTCAGCAAGGGCACACAGCCGGCGGCCTCGATCTCGTCGGCAATCCAATACCAGTCCCGAGATGGCCGGGATGTGGCCATTCCCGACGCTTTCCAAGGCAACCGGTGTCCCAGTTGGGAATTGTTCGAGGAAAGCTTGAATTGCCCCAGGTTCATGGTCCACCCGCGTTTGACTGTGGAGTAGCCCGGCTTTATTCAAGACTGCAAAAACGGAGTAGCGTTTGTGAGCATCGCAACCGATTGTATAATCAAACATGTCTGCACCTCTTCCTGACTAGCGGATTTGATCTCTACTAGTTTAGCTGGAGGTGCAGCGTTTCATATAATCAGAAAGAATG
>JAOZOT010000264.1:0-2648 GCA_029933115.1 Anaerolineae bacterium
AGGCCAGGCTCGCTCCAGAAGCACCCGGTCTAGCTCAACCCCCGCTGTGTGACCGGGTAAACTTGTCAAGTCCACCTCTTCCATCTCATCCAAATAGTCGGTGAAGTCATGGGTATCCCAGAACGCTACAAGTTTATCAAGGGTCTCGAATTTCGGTAACTTGGCCATGGTTACTCACTTCGCTCAGACGCTGCTTCAACCAGGAGATGACTTCACTTCTGGCCACTTCGACCTGCTCACCCTTGACCATATCCCGCACGGTCACCTGGCCGGCTTCGATCTCCTTCTCGCCCAGGATCAAGGCAAAGGTCGCATCCAGCTTGCCTGCCTGCCTCATCTGGGCCTTGAGGCTGCGGTCGCCGAAAGCGAGAGTGGTGCCCAAACCGACCTCCCAAAGCGCAGTCGCCAGCTTGATGGCCTCTGTCTTGGCTTCTGGGCCAAGGTAGGCCACGAAAATCTTGGGGGCCGGCAGCGCGGGCACGGCGATTCCTTGCTGCTTCATGGTGAGGACAACGCGCTCCAGACCGGAGGCGAAGCCTATCCCCGGCGTGGGTGGCCCCCCCAGTTCCTCGGCCAGGCCGTCGTAACGTCCCCCGCCACAGACGGCGTTCTGGGCGCCGATGCCCTCGGCCCAGACCTCGAAGACGGTCTTGGTGTAGTAGTCCAGCCCCCGCACCAGGCGGTGGTTGATGGTGTAAGGCCGGCCCAGTTCATCCAGATAGCCGCGCAGGGTGGCAAAGTGCTCGGCACATTCCGGGCAAAGGTGGTCAATGATCTGTGGGGCCGCAGCGATGACGGGCTGACAGGCATTGTTCTTGCAATCGAGCAGGCGCAGGGGATTGCGCTCCAACCGTCTCTGGCAGTCCCCACAGATGCGCTCCTGGTGCCTCTGGTAATAGTCCACCAGCACCTGCAAGTAATTGGGGCGACACTGCGGGCAGCCGGTGCTGTTCAGTTGAAAAGCCAGGTTCTGAAAGCCCAGGTCGTCGTACAAGTGCCAGGCCACGGACATGATCTCCAGGTCTACGGCCGGGTCCTGTTCGCCGATGGCCTCCACGTTCCATTGGTGGAACTGACGGTAACGCCCGGCCTGGGGCCGCTCGTAGCGGAAAGCCGGGCCAATGGAGTAGAGCTTGACCGGCTGGGGCAGGGTATGCATCCCGTGCTCGATGTAGGCGCGTACTGTTCCGGCGGTGAATTCGGGGCGCAGGGTGATGTGCTCTCCACCTTTATCAATGAAACTATACATCTCCTTCTCGACGATGTCTGTGGTCTCGCCCACGCTGCGCACAAAGAGTGAAGTCTCTTCGAAGATAGGCGTCTCTATCTGACGGTAGCCGTAGAGAGCGCAGATGTGGTGGATGCGGTCGTAGACGTGACGCCAGTAGGGCTGATCTTCCGGCAGGATGTCCAGTGTGCCACGCGGTGCTCGGTATCGCATCTTGTCCTCCTGGTTAGTTGACCCTTAAATTATAACGTATTTCGGCCTAGTTGTCTACCATAGGTAGGTCTGCGCCCCAGGGCTTCCCTAGCAGAACTCGTCTTACCGGGCCAAATTATTGTCAAGAGCCACAAAATCTGTTATACTTTATGGGGAGGGCTTGATGAAAATCGAGACCTATACCGACCGCAGTGGCTTTGACGCTCTGGCCGGAGAATGGAATGATCTGCTGAAACGGAGCGCCTTTGATACTCTTTTCCTCACCTGGGAGTGGCAGAGGACTTGGTGGGAGCATCTTGGCGAGGGAGATCTCTTCCTAATCACCGTGCGTGACAATCAGGGCCATCTTATTGGTATCGCCCCTCTTTACCGCACCGTCTCGGCCGGTGGTGAGAGAAAGCTGAACATCGTGGGCTGCGTTGAAGTCTCCGATTACCTGGACATTATCATCGCCCAAGGATACGAGCGAGAAGTCTACAGCACCTTGCTGGATTACCTGGACAGCAACAACGAGCCTTCCAACGCTGAGACGGCTGGCTGGGACGTGGCGGAGCTCTGCAATATCCCCGAGATCTCGCCCGCCCATCAAGCGTTGGCAGAAATGGCCGTAGAGCACGGCTACCAGTTCCGCACCATCGTCGAGGACGTGTGTCCCGTCATTGACCTGCCGGCCACCTGGGATGCGTATCTGGCTTCACTGGACAAGAAGCAGCGTCATGAGATACGGCGCAAGATGCGCCGCATCGAGAGGGAGGCCGACGTTCACTGGTACATTGTTGACCAAAGTCGGGATCTGGCAGAGGAAATCGAGGCCTTCATCGCACTACATCAGAAAAGCAGCGCCGACAAGGACGATTTCATGGATGAGCAAATGAAGGGCTTCTTCCGCGCCGTGGCCCGTGTCTTGCAGCCTCCCGGATGGTTGCAATTGGCCTTCATTGAAGTGGACGGCCAAAAAGCGGCCGCCATGCTCAATTTCGACTATGCGGATACCATCCTGGTTTACAACTCGGGTTACGACCCACAGCATCGTGCTCATTTGAGTCCGGGCATTGTGCTGCTGGCGTACTGTATCCGCTACGCCATCGAGTTGGGCCGGGCCAGGTTCGATTTTCTGCGCGGCAGCGAGCCCTACAAATATCGCTTCGGAGCCAAAGATACCAAGGTGTACCGATTGCTCATCGTCCGTGATGAAGATCGGCCATGA
>JAOZOT010000264.1:2748-5237 GCA_029933115.1 Anaerolineae bacterium
GTACACACCTGCCCCTTGGCTATGCTGGGGGGTAAAGAAACAGGCGGCATGAACGTCTACGTGCGCGACTTGAGCCGCGAACTGGGGCGGCGGGGCTTCCAGGTTGACGTTTTCACCCGCTCCCAAAACCCAACCGTGCCCCGGGTGAACACCCTGGGGCAGAACTGCCGTGTCATTCACGTCCCGGCCGGGCCCGAGGCCCCCTACGACAAAAATCTCGTCTACGACCATCTGCCCGAATTCGTGGCCGGTGTGAAACGCTTCGCTGCAGAGCAGGGCATCACTTACGACCTGATTCACAGTCACTATTGGCTCTCGGGCTGGGTAGCTCGTGAACTGTGCCAGAGTTGGGGCACACCCATCGTTCAGATGTTCCACACCCTGGGTCAGATGAAGAACAGCGTGGCCCAAGGCCCGGAAGAGCAAGAACCTTCACGGCGCATTGAGGTCGAAACCCAGATCATGGCCTTCGCCGACCGGTTAGTGGCGGCCACCCCCCTGGAAAAAGCCCAGATGGTCTGGCTCTACGGAGCCGACCCATGCAAGATCAAAGTGGTCCCCTGTGGGGTAGATTTGAACCTCTTCCGCCCTCTTTCTCAGGAGGTAGCCCGGCGACAGTTGGGTGTGTGCGACCGACTATACATGATCCTTTTCGTGGGCCGCATCGAGCCCCTCAAGGGCATTGACACCCTGCTCAGGGCGATGGTCATCGTAGCCCAAGACTTCCCCCGCTGGAAAGACGAGATTTGCGTTTGTATCGTGGGGGGTGACGCCGGTGAGAAACCAGAGACCATCAACGCCGAGATGGAACGCCTGCGGGCCCTGCGAGAGGAACTGGGCATCAGCGAGTTGGTCACTTTTCTGGGGGCTCAGGCTCAGGATACTTTGCCTTATTACTACTCAGCGGCCGATGTGCTGGTCATGCCTTCTCACTACGAATCCTTCGGCATGGTGGCTCTGGAAGCCATGGCCTGTGGGACACCGGTCATCGCCTCCAGAGTGGGAGGGCTCTCTTTCACCGTCCAAGATGGCATTACCGGCTTCCACGTGCCGGAGCGCGATCCAGAAGCCCTGGCCAAGAAGATCAGCCTGCTCCTCAAGGATCACGGCCTGCGCTCCAAGTTGGGTGTTCAGGCTGTTCAGTGGGCCCAGCGCTACAGTTGGTCTAGGGTGGCCGATGGGATTGTGGCCCTCTATCGCCGCTTATTTCCCAAAAGGATAGCGCAAATCTGCTGCGGCCGCAGTAGAGAGAGCTGACCCGCTCGGCCTGGATTGTCAAGTCGTTCGACTGAGCCGGCAAGGTAATATTTCCTTCCAATTCACTAACCTGAGAGTCGGTGCATCGCAATGACCAAGCAGCAAATCACCATTCTCATCGGGCTAGGCGCAGCCGTTTTCCTCGTCTTCTGCGGTCTAGTCAGCCTTGTGCTCAGCGATCAAATGACGCTGGGGCAGAGCGCAGAGGCGACGAGGCCGGCTGTGGTTCTGGCCACCAGGACAGCAACGCTGACGAACACACCAACCGTCACACCGACCGGGACAGCGACACCTATCCCTACGCCAAGCCCTACAAACACGCGAGTTGTCACGAACACGCCGGTTCTGACCCCCACTCCTGCCTTCTCGGTGTCGGATATGGCGTATGTTCCTCCCGGCACCTTCACCATGGGCTCCACCGAAGCCGACGTCGCCCGCGCCCTGGATCTGTGCAACGAGGATGCAAGTGACCTTGACTGCGAGAGATATTTTTACGAAGACGAGATCCCTCAGCGCACAATCTACCTGCGTGGCTTTTACATTGACAGGCACGAGGTAACCAATGCCGAGTATTGTCGCTTCCTCAACGAGATGGGCAACCAGGAAGAGGGAGGAACGCAATGGCTGGACATTGCTGCCGCTGGCGATGTCTGGTACTACGAGGGTTGCAAAATCATCGTCAGCGAGGGCCAATACCGGCCTCGGAAGGGCTATGAAGACCATCCGGTGACTCACGTCACTTGGTACGGGGCCAAGGCTTACTGTGAGTGGGCGGGAAAGCGGCTGCCCACTGAGGCCGAATGGGAGAAAGCAGCCCGTGGCACCGACGGCCGCATCTACCCCTGGGGAAACACCTTCCCCCAGGACGGGACCAAGGTGGGCAATTTCGCTGATGAGAACCATCGGACGGTGCAGTTTATAGAGTTGATCAAGGGATACGATGACGGCTATCGCTACACTGCTCCGGTGGGCACCTACCCGGCCGGCGCAAGCCCTTACGGCGTCCTGGACATGGCCGGCAACGTCTCGGAGTGGTGTGATGATTGGTACGCAGCTTATCAGGGGAGCACCTTCGGCAACGCTGACTTTGGGACGACGTACCGAATTCGTCGTGGGGGCTCTTATGTCTGGGGCCGTCCCAGCATTCGCACCAGTGCTCGAAGCAGAGAGCGTCCAGAAGTCGCCGGCGGAGATAGCGGCTTCCGCTGCGTAGTATCTGAAGACTGACAGCG
>JAOZOT010000802.1 GCA_029933115.1 Anaerolineae bacterium
TTCCCACAAAAGGAGGGGGGCAGGGCGTTAACGACGTTGGTTGTTACCTTCCAACGCTCTCGGGGCGCTCGCCCAACTTTACGGTGAGCTTCCGCTCCTTTCCATCGCGCAGGATAGATAGCTCCACTTTTTGCCCTGGCCGCGTATTCTCCACCAGGTAGACGATCACGTCGTCCATGTCCTGTACCGGCGTCCCATCAATGGCCAGGATGACGTCGCCGCCTATCTGCAAGGGGTGCCCTTTGACCTCAATGGTTTCGGTGCTGCCTCGCAGGCCGGCTTCGTCGGCCGGTCCGCCTTTCCCCACTTCGATGACCAAAGCACCGCGCATGTCGGCCGGCAGGTCCATAGCCTCGACGATGGCCGGTGTCAAGTCTGTGCCTGTGATGCCCAGCCAGGCATAATGATACTCGCCTTCTTCGATCAGGACCGGCACTACCCGCTTGGCCATGTTGATGGGCACGGCAAAGCCCACACCGGCGCTAGAGCCAGACCGGGAGAGGATCAGGGTGTTGATGCCGATGACCCGTCCCTGAGAGTCCAGGAGCGGCCCACCGGAGTTGCCCGGGTTGATGGCTGCGTCGGTCTGGATCATCTCCGGGATGGCGAAAGGACTGCCGCCGGGCCTGAAGGTGCGCCCCAGGGCGCTGATGATGCCCCGCGTCATGGTGCCTGCCTGCCCAAAGGGGTTGCCAATGGCAATGGCCATCTGCCCCACCCGCAGTTCGTCCGAGTCACCCAGTTCCACTGGATGCAACTCCTCAGCGGGCAGATCAACCTCAACCACTGCTAGGTCACTGTCGGGGTCTGTGCCGATGACTTTGCCTTCAACTGTAGTGTCATCCCAGAAGACCACCTCTACTTCATCGGCTCCTTCCACCACGTGGTTGTTGGTCACGATGTGGCCTTCCTGATCCCAGACGAAGCCTGATCCCTGTCCTTCCTGATAGAATTCATCAGGCAGGCGGGGGATACTCGGAAAGCCGGGTATCTCAGGCCATTCGGGGAACATTGCCGGCCGCTCCACCCGTTTGATCACTCGAATGTTGACCACGGCCGGGTTGACGCGCTCGTAGATGTTGATGAGCAATTCTTCCTCGGTGGTTCCAACCCCGAGCACTGGAGCCGGGAGAGGGGTGGGGGTCGGTGCAGGCGTCGCTGTCGTTGCCCCCAGAAGAGTCTCTGCCCCACGCGAGCCCAGAGTCACAACGGTCAGAGGGTTGCAACTCAGAGCGGCCAGGCTCAGCGCCAGAATGGCTGCCAAAAAATACTTTTGATGCGAAACTATCCTTCTCATGGCCTTTCACCCCCTAGATTAGTCTCTTGTTCAAAA
>JAOZOT010000265.1 GCA_029933115.1 Anaerolineae bacterium
GAGGGCAAACAACAAACGTTCCCCTCCCCTACATTGTGCTATACCGCCTCCTGCCTTTTGTGCGGCTCTCACGCTCCATCAGCCGCTTCGACGTGATGGTTATGTTAAGTTTAGCAGTGCTGGTGGGGTTAGGAGTGGGGTGGCTGGGTGGTTGGGGAGGTAGGTGGTTGGGTGGTTGGGTGGTTGGGTGGTTGGGTGGTTGGGTGGTTGGAGGGGTGGCCGGGGCCCTCGTCTGCTTCGAGTTCCTGGCCGTCCCTTACCCTATGACAGAAGTGGAGGTGCCCTCGTTCTATCGGCAGGTGGCTCAGGAGCCCGGCGATTTTGTGCTGATGGAATTGCCCATGAACTGGGACCGCCCCATCCACATGTTCAATCAGGTCTACCACGGCAAGAAACTCATCGCTGCTTATTTCGGGAAACCCAACCCCCTCTCCATCGTGGAGAAGACGCCGGTCCTGCAGCACTTCCGCTACCTGGGGCCAGACATCATCGCTCAGGACATTTCGGAAATTGGCACAAGCGTGCTGGCTTCTCTCAACGTGCGCTACGTGATCCTCGATTTGTACCAGATGCCGGGAGGGCGCGAACGAGAGGTCACCCTGCACCTGACGGAAAAAGTTTTCGGCGATACCATGCCTTTCTACCGTGACGAGCGATTGATCGCCTACCGGGTGGAAAAGCCGGCCGAGCCCAGGCCCTTTCTCAGCCTGGGTCAGAATTGGGGTCGCAGAAAGATGCAGGCCGAACGTCCTTTAAGGCAGATTGAGCAAGGGGCTGCTGTCCACATTCGGGCCTGGGGGCCTGATTCGGTTCGCCTGCGCCTCGTGGCCCAAAGCCCCGTTGGACGGTGCCAACTGGACGTGTACTCTGGCAATCAAAAGCTCGCATCTTTTGAGCTAGAAGCCGCAGCCCAGGAATTCGTTACTCCCCCCCTGTCGCTGACAGAGGGTGACAATGTATTCCGTCTGTACTACACAGCGGATGGAGAAGTCGGTCCTATCATCAGTGAGCTCGATTTAGTCAGTTAAAAACTACAAGGAGGTAAGGCGAATGTTTATCATCGGCGAGAACATCCAAATCTTATCCACCCTGGTCAAGAACGCTGTCAACAACCGTGAGGCTAAACCTTTGCAAGACCTGGCCAAGAAGCAGGTCGAGATGGGAGCGAGTATGCTTGACCTGAACATCGGGCGGCGCAAGAAAGACGGACACGAGGTCATGCCCTGGTTGGTGGACATCATGCACGAAGCAGTGCCGGGCACCGGGCTCTCGCTGGATACTACCAACGCTGCCGCTATCGAGGCCGGGCTGAAGCGTTGCAAAGAACTGGGTGTTGAGGTCATGATCAACTCTGCTTCGGCCGAACCGGAGCGATTGGAAGCCATGATGCCTCTGGCGGCCGAGTACGACTGCAAGATCATCGCCCTGACCATGGAGGCCAACATCCCCCCTACTGCCGACGGTCGGGTGGAACTGGCCATGAATGTCATCGTCCCCAAAGCGATGGAACTGGGCATCCCCATGGAGCACCTCTACCTGGACCCGCTGGCGTTGACGGTTAACGGAATGCAGGAACACGCTATGGAGACCATCAACGCTGTGCGCATGTTCAAGATGATGCTAGACCCAGCGCCCATGACCATCATTGGCCTGTCCAACGTCTCCAACACCACGCCCCACGAGGGTCGCAGCCTGATCAACCGCACTTTCCTGGTGATGCTGATGGCCGCCGGTCTGGATTCAGCCATCGCCGACCCATTGGACGAGAAGCAGAACGAGGTGATTCGCATCATCGAACAGCGGGACGACAGCACGCCGGTGGGCAAACTGCTGCTCACCCTCTACGACAAGACGGCAGCGATGGAAAGCCTGGAGCCAGACGATGTGGACATGAGCGACCCGGACCAGGTGGCCATCTTCAAGACGGTGCAGATCCTGGAGAACAAGACCATTTACGCCCCCTCGTACCTGGAGATATAGGACCCAAGCCTGGGAGACTCGCGTCATTGACGTTTTCATAGTAACGACTAAAGCCGTTCAAGATGAAAAGTGGCCGAAGTCGTCACTACGAACCCATAATACAACTGGCTGCTGTCACTTACTCCGTGGCGGTGGCCAGTTGCCGTATTGGGAGATGTCCGGAAGCGCAGAGGGTGCTTGACAGAGCTCCAATGTTCTTGCTCCAGGCTGGTGAGGTGTGGTATAATAGACCTGGCGGTCCCCCGGCTTGCGCAGCGAAGCCCGGGGAGCTTGAGGTATAGTATAGTAGAAGAAGCTGACATCCAAACGAGCGATGACTGAAGCAACCCTGGACCCTGAACGCCAACGAAAAGCTAAAGAGTACGCCAGAATCCGCCACCGCCTTCTGGTAGCAGACCTGACCATAGCCGCCGTCTATGTGCTTGCCCTGCTGCTTTCTGGCCTGTCGGTATGGTTCAAAGCTCAACTACTGCTCGTCACTACTCAGCCCCTGGCAGTGGTCGCTTTGTATTTCGTGGCTTTTTCCATCGTCTATTGGCTCTTCGACCTCCCATTGAGCTACTACGGGGGCTACGTCTTGCCTCACCGCTACGGCCTGTCCACCCAAAGCCTGAGAGGCTGGCTGGCCGACCAGGCCAAGGGTGCTGCCCTGGGCTTGAGCATTGGCCTGGTGGCCGTGGAAGTGATGTACTACCTGCTCAGGACTTTTCCTGCAACCTGGTGGCTGCTGACCAGCGCTCTTTTCCTATTCTTCATCATCGTCTTTGCCAACCTGGCCCCACTGCTGATCGTTCCTCTCTTCTTCAGATTCACGCCCTTGGAAGACGAGGAATTGATGAGCCGCCTGATCTCTCTGGCCGAAAAGGCGGGCACCAGGGTGCGCGGCGTCTTTACCATTGACCTCAGCACCAAAACCACAACCGCCAACGCCGCTTTGATGGGGCTGGGGAACACGCGGCGAATTGTGCTGGGAGATACCCTGTTGAAAGATTACGAGGCCGACGAGATCGAGACCGTTTTGGCTCACGAGTTGGGCCATCACGTCCACGGCGACATCTGGTGTGGGATCGCTGTCCAAACCGCTCTTACCTTAGTTGGCCTGTTCCTGGCTGACCGTCTGCTGCGTTGGGGGGTAGCGTACTTTGCTTTCGAAGGGCTGGCCGATGTCGCTGCCTTCCCATTGGTAGTCCTGGCCGTAGGAGGCATAGCTGTGCTGGCCATGCCTCTGGCCAATGCCTATTCCCGCCGGCGAGAAGGACTGGCCGATCAATTCTCCCTGCAGATGACAGGCAAGCCCCAGGCTTTTATCTCGGCAATGACCAAGCTGGCCAACCAAAACCTGGCCGAGGCCGAACCAGAGCCCTGGGTCGAGTTCCTCCTTTACAGCCATCCGGCCATCGGCAAGCGCATCAAGCGGGCCCAGGGGTTCAAATCATCCTCGATGGAGGAGAACACCCCCAAACAAGGTGACTGCTACACATAGTGCGCACTTGTGCGCTGAAACGCACGCTACGAACCTAAGAGAGCCTTTCATAATTTGTGGATGTTCACCCTCCCGCAGGCCAAGGCGGTATCCCCGCCAAGGCCACGCCCGTGAGCCGGCTTTCAGTCTGCTGCCAAAGGGAACTTCAAGCCCGCGGGAGGGTAGCCGTCCCCTCAGTGAATTACGAAAGGGTCTCACCTAAATTTAAGGACGAGGATGTGAGAGAAGACGTAGATCTTTCCATTGTAGTTCCTGTGCTGGATGAGGAGGCTAACCTGAAGCCTCTCTACTCTGAACTGACAGAGGCCCTTGCTGCCTTGGGGCGGAGCTACGAGATCATTTTTGTTGACGACGGCAGCACCGATGGCTCAGCACAGGTGTTGGCAGAACTGCACGAAGCCGATGAGCGCGTCAAGGTCATTGAATTTCGCCGCAACTTTGGCAAGACGGCTGCCCTTATCGCCGGTTTTCGCCTGAGCCGAGGCCAGACTGTGATCACCATGGACGCCGACCTCCAGGACACCCCGGCGGAGATAGGAGCTCTGTTGAGCAAGCTAGAGGAAGGTTATGACCTGGTGGCTGCCTGGCGCTTCGACCGGCAGGATCCTCTTTCCAAGACCCTGCCCTCACGGATTTTCAACCGGACGGTCGCTTCTCTGACGGGGGTGAGGCTACATGATTTCAATTGTGGCTTCAAAGCTTATCGCCGGCCGGTGACAGAGGAGGTCAAGCTTTACGGTGAATTACACCGCTTTATCCCTGTGTTGGCCTTTCTAAAGGGTTTCCGCATCGCCGAGGTCAAAGTGGTCCACCGGCCGCGCCGGGCTGGCCGGTCCAAGTACGGGCTCGGACGCCTGAGTCGGGGGTTTCTCGACTTTTTGACCGTTATTTTTCTGACCACCTACCTGAAAAGGCCATTACACCTTTTCGGGGCGGCCGGCATTGCTGTGTTTCTGTTCGGCTTTGTCATCAACACCTACCTGGCCATCATCTGGCTGTTAGGCCAGGCTATCGGGACGCGGCCCCTTCTACTGCTGGGTGTCTTGTCTATGCTGCTGGGGCTACAGATTATCTCCACGGGCCTCCTGGGTGAAATGCTACGCAATCTAACTTTCCAACCCGAAGAAGAGTATTCCATCAGGAGAGTCCTTGATTAGGGGACAGTGAGCCAAAATTACGGTAACCTCCAGAAGCATCTCAATCCTAATCCCGTGCAGCGTTACCTCCTGCGGCGCTTTCACCGCCAGGTAGCCTCTTTGCTGAAGGCGACCGGGGCGCAGAGAATCCTAGATGCCGGCTGCGGAGAAGGCTTTGTGATCAGCTATTTGCTGTGGAAGAGCGACCGGTTAGCCATCACCGGGATGGATTGCAGCCTGGAGGCCATCGAGATGGCCCGCCAGATAGTGCCATCTGCCCTGAGCAAAGCCTATCCTGAGCCTGGTCGAAGGGTCGAAAGGGACGTACTTCTCAATGTGGGTGATCTGAGAGAGATGCCCTACGGCGATGACCGCTTCGATCTGGTAATGTGTCTGGAAGTATTGGAGCACCTACCCGATCCGCACCGGGGGCTGCGCGAGTTGAGGCGGGTTACCTCAGCCCACTGTCTGGTCAGCGTCCCTCACGAGCCCTTTTTCCGGGCGACCAACTTTCTGCGCGGCAAACACGTATCTGCCTGGGGTCGTGACCCCGAGCACCTCCAGCATTGGACGGCCAAGCAGTTCCGCCGCCTGGTGGAGCAGTACTTTGAGATCGAGCGGTTTGTCTATTCCTT
>JAOZOT010000266.1 GCA_029933115.1 Anaerolineae bacterium
GTGTTGGGTGTAGCTATGCTGGCCATTGCCGTCGTCAGTCCCTTTCGCTACATCGCACCAGCCTACGCCAGGCCGTCCCTCCTCTCAGAAACCGAGCTGGAGAAGATACCGAATCCTCTGGCCGCCACTTTCGACGGCCAGATGAAGCTCCTGGGCTACGAGGTGGGTCGGGAAGCGGTCCGGCCAGGGGAGAGCCTCGACGTCACCCTGTACTGGCAGGCCCTGGCCCCGATGGAACGCAACTACAGTGTCTTTGTCCACCTTCTGGATGAAAACGATCTGGTGCTGGCTTCGCAAGATACCTTCCCCGGCCAGGGCAACTTTCCGACCCGGCTGTGGCGGGCAGGTGACGCCATCGCCGATGTGTACACCATCGTCGTACCGCCCACAGCCTTCACCCCCAGTTCGGCGCAACTCGAAGTGGGGTTGTACGAGTTCGACAGCGGGAAGCGATTGGCGGTTTATGGCCCGCAAGGAGAGCACCTCGGAGACAACGTCCGTTTTCACAGGATAGAGGTCCTGCCTCATGAGGGAAGCGATATACCCAATCCTGTGCGCTTCAATTTCGGGAACCAGATTGCCCTCATTGGCTATACCTTGGAGGGGCGGGCGGTGGAGCCGGGGGAAGAAATCCGCTTGACCCTCTACTGGGAAGCCCTGGCCGAGATGGAGCGGGATTACACCGTCTTCACCCACGTCATAGGGGAGCGGGCCCGCATCTGGGCCCAGGTGGACAGCCAGCCGCAGCGGGGAGCGGCACCGACCTCAACCTGGACCCGGGGACAAGTCCTGGTGGACGAATATCACTTGCTCGTCGAGCCCGACACCCCTCCCGGCGTCTACGACATCGAAGTGGGGCTTTATCTGGCAGCTACGGGAGAGCGGTTGGGCCTTCTGGATGAAGCAGGACACTGGATTGATAGTCGCGTCCTGTTGACCAAGGTGCGTGTGAGGTGAAATGAGGTTTTCACTGCTTGCTTTCGTCAGGCGTAATTTGGGGATCACGCTCATACTGGTTGCCTTCGCTGTACTGGGGGTTCTCTACAGCGTCGTCAACCCCCTGGCCGAGGCACCCGACGAGGACTGGCACTACGATTACGTCAAGTATGTAGCCGATGGGCGCGGCCTGCCGGTGTTGCATGACGATGCTTCAAAGAACATCGTGCACGGCACGGTGGGCCACCATCCGCCTCTCTATTATGGCCTATCCGCCCTCCTCACCTTCTGGATCAACACAGACGACGCCGATAGCCTGCTGTGGGATAACCCACACTTTCTAGCTGGTATGCCCCATTCTTTCGGAAACAAGAACAGGATCATCCACACCGACGCTGAAGCTTTCCCCTACCGGGGCACGGCTTTGGCCATGCACATCGTCCGCCTGCTCTCGGTGCTGTTCAGCGGGATAACCGTGCTGGCCACCTATCTCATCGCTCTGGAGATCTTTCCTGAGTGGAAATCCCTGGCCCTGGGCGCGGCAGCCCTCAACGCTTTCAATCCCCAGTTCCTCTTCATCGGGGCCAGGATCAGCAACGACACGGCGGTGACGGCCTTCTCTGCGCTGGTGCTGCTGGGGACGGTCAGGCTCTTGAAACGGGGAGCGACCAGGGGGCGGCTCATCTGGCTGGGGGTGACCCTGGGCCTGGCTCTGCTCTCCAAGATCAGCGCCCTGGCTCTCTTGCCCCTGGTGGCTGTGGGCCTGGTTATCCGAGCGATCCGCCAACGTTCCTTCGCCTCCCTGGTCAAGTGGGGTCTGGTCGTTTTCTCCCTGGCCTTCCTGATAGGCTGGTGGCCCTATCTGCGGAATTGGCTTCTCTACCGTGACCCTCTGGCCACCAACGTGTGGCTGGCCACCGTCCGCCTGCGATGGCCTACACCCAGCCTAAAGGAGCTCAGCGAGGAGTTCTGGGGGTTGGAGATTTCTTTCTGGGCCGTCTTCGGCTGGATGAACATTCTCGTCCATGAGGTCATCTATCAATCCCTGGCCGCTATGACGCGCCTGGCCGCCCTTGGCCTTTTGCTCCTCATCGTGAGACAATGGAGACGCACCACGCACCACGCACCACGCACCACGCACCACGCACCACACACCACGTCTCCGCCACTGGACGGACCAGCCCAGCTTGGCCTGTTGCTGCTGGGGCTATGGTTCGCCTTGGTCTTTATCTCTTTGCTCCGGTTCATGCAGATTCAGTTCGGCGCTCAAGGCCGCTACCTTTTCCCGGCTATCCCGGCTATTTCTATCTTTATCCTCCTGGGGCTCAACCAGTTCGTGCCGCAGCGGTACAGCGGGGTGCTGGGCGGTGTGGTCGGCGGGGCGTTGTTCCTCCTGGCCGCCTTGTGCCCCTTCGTTTACATCGCCCCGGCCTATGCCAGACCGCCCATCATCGCCGCCGAAGACATCCCCGCCGAGGCCCATCGCCTCGACATCAACTTTGGTGATAAGATAAGGCTGCTGGCCTGCCAACTGGATAAAGGGGTGGTCAAACGGGGCGATCCCCTGAGGGTCACCCTGTACTGGCAACCTTTGGCCGAGATGGAGCAGGACTACAACGTGTTCATCCACGTCCTCGGTCGTGACGAGCAGGTGATCGCTCAGGAGGACACCTACCCTGGGATGGGCTCTTACCCCACCAGCCTGTGGCCGGTCGGAGGGGTGATAAAGGACGCTTATGGAATGTACGTCTTGCCTGAATCCAAAGCGCCCAGCCGCTTCCGGGTGGAAGTCGGCGTCTACGACCGCTCCACAGGCGAGGTCCTGCCCGCTTCTGACAGGGACGGGCACCCCCTCCATGGAGTCACCGTGGCCCAGGGGAAGGTCACCACCCGCCAGGAGCCGCACTACTCCGGTGGCACGCCGGTAGCTTTCGACCTGGCCCTTGTCCCCGCTCGTGGTGGATTTGCAATCCACCACCAGGTGTCGCTGACCGGCTACAAGATAGACAAGACCGAGGTCAAGGCTGGCGAGACCATCAAGGTGGCTTTGTATTGGCGGGCTCAGAAGAAGATGGAGGAGGACTACACCGTCTTCGTTCATCTGGTGGATGAAGAGGGCACCATCTGGGGGCAGCACGACGGCCAGCCTGTCAACGGTTATTACCCCACCTCTTTCTGGGACCAGGGTGAGATAGTCAAGGACAAGCACGCTTTCGTCGTCAGCGAGGACACTCCACCGGGTGAGTACCGCATCGAAGTGGGGATGTACCGGCCGGCCGACGGCCAGCGCCTGGCCATCGTGGACCAGGATGGGCAAGTATTGGATGATAAGGCCCTGTTGAGCAAGATCGTAATCAAATAGCGAATGGCGAGTAGCGAATGAATAGAAGGAGATTTCTGGACCTGGCCAAGGTCATCGTGAGTTTGATTTTAATCATCCTCTTGCTGAGGGAGATCGGTTTGCAGGAGACTTTAGAAAAGCTTCTCCAGGTGCATCTGGGCTATCTCCTGGCAGCTCTGGTCGTGGCCCTGCTGGGTGTGGTGGTCAGAGCCTACCGCTGGCAGGTCCTGCTCTCGGCTCTGGATATCGAGGTGCCTCTGGGGCAACTGACCGCCCTCTACTTCATCGGCTTCCTTTTTACCAACGTGCTGCCCACCGGCTTCGGCGGCGACCCCATTCGCATGTACGAGTTGTCAAGATACACCCATCGGACGGCGGAATCGGCTGGTACGGTCCTGGCCGACCGCTTCTTTGGCCTCATCGTTTTACAGGCCATGGCCGTGGTAGCCCTGGCCTTCGGCTATCAGTTGGTCGAGCCGTGGATGATCGCTTTCACCGTGCTCCTTTTCGTGGGAAGCCTGGTCGCGGTGTGGCTCCTGCTCAACCGACGGCTGTGGCAGAGCCTGGGGGAGCGCCTGAAACCCCTGGCCTCCTTGAGCCGGAAGCAAGGGCCTGTCCTGAGCCCTGCCCTGAGCAAAGCCGAAGGGATAGTCGAAGGGCTCAAGCGATTCTACGAGTCACTTCATGGCTACAATATCCCCGCCGTTGGCAAAACCCTGGGCGTGTCTCTGGTCTTCAACATCCTGCTGATTACCATGAACTACCTGATTGGCCTGTCCCTGGGCGCTCGGATCTCGATATGGTACTATTTCCTATTTGTGCCGATCACTTCCATAGTCACTATGTTGCCTGTATCCTTCGCTGGTCTGGGGGTGAGGGAGGGAGCCTACGTCTTCCTCTTCATCCAGGCTGGTATGCCTCGGGAGACGGCTCTGTCGCTATCACTGCTGGTTTATGTTGTCAGTATATTCGCCCCAGGCTTGATCGGCGGGGTAGTATACGTGTTGAAGGGAGCACGGGATTATGCAGCAGAGGAAGGATGAACCTATGAACAACGATGAAATCGAACTCTCTATTGTCATCCCTCTCTTCAACGAGGAGGAATGTGTGGAGCCTCTCTATGCTCAGCTCAAAGAGGCATTGGAGCCGCTGGGGCGAAGCTACGAGATCATCATCGTGGACGATGGCAGCACCGACCGGAGCTTTGAGCTACTAAAGGGTCTCCACGCCCAGGACAAGCGGCTGAAGGTGATCCGTTTCCGCCGCAACTTTGGCCAGACAGCCGCCTTCGCCGCTGGTTTCGACTATGCCCAGGGCCGGGTAGTGGTCACTATGGACGCCGATTTACAGAACGACCCGGCGGACATCCCCAGGCTCCTGGAAAAGCTCGAGGAGGGCTACGATGTGGTCAGCGGCTGGCGCGTGGAACGCTGGAAGAGCGCCTGGTTGACGCGGCGTCTACCCTCGGTGGTGGCCAACCGCCTCATCTCGGAGACCACCGGGGTGCGCCTGCACGACTACGGCTGCTCCCTCAAAGCCTACCGTAGCGAGGTGGTGAAGAACATCAACCTCTACGGTGAGCTACACCGTTTCATCCCGGCCATGGCCAGTTGGATGGGCGTCTCGGTGGCTGAGATACCGGTTCGTTACCGGTCGCGGCAATTTGGCCGCTCCAAATACGGTCTGTCACGCACGATCAAGGTTATCCTCGACTTGCTCACCGTCCGCTTCCTGCTCAGCTATTCCACCCGTCCCATCCACATTTTCGGTTCCCTGGGGTTGGCCATGTCGGGTGTGGGGGGTATTTTGGGTGTCTACCTGTCCATTGTTAAACTGGCTCTGGGGCAGGACATTGGCAGCCGTCCATTGCTATTGCTGGCCATTCTGCTCATGGTCCTGGGTGTGCAGATGATCACCATGGGGCTGCTGGGTGAACTGGTGGTGCGCACCTATCA
>JAOZOT010000267.1 GCA_029933115.1 Anaerolineae bacterium
AGACTCAAGCAGGTTATTCCTTCAGTCGCCAGGCGTGGGTGTAAATTCTCATCCGCTGTCCACGCAGGTAGCCAATCAGAGTGCAGTTGAGGTGTGCAGCCAACTCGACGGCCAGAGACGTTGGGGAGGAGAGGGAAGCGGCCACCGGCAGACCCAAACGCACAGCTTTGGTCACCATCTCGTAACTGGCCCGTCCGGTGCTCACCAGGATTTTATCTTCGAGGGTGATGCCTTGCAGCAGACAGTAGCCCAGGGCCTTGTCCACGGCGTTGTGCCGGCCGACATCTTCGTGTATGGCTACCAACTGGCCACGACTGGTAAAGATGCCGGCCGCGTGGATACCACCTGCCTCACGATATGCCCCTTGCTCCTGCTTGATTGTGGAGGTCAGCTTCAATAGAGTTTTGCGCTGAACTCGCAGGTCGTTATCCAGGGGCGTAAGTTGGCCGGCCAGTTCCTCAGCGTCGGTTCGTCCACAGCCGGAGCGAACCAGGCGCACCACGTCCAGGCGCGGGTCCTGAGAGGCCGTCGGCGAGGTGAGGGTGATGCGCACTACGTTACGGGACTCTTCCAGACCGACCTCGCTGTCCTCCATCGTGGGCAAAACCTGCCCGCAGTGGTGGACCAGGGCGATGTCGGCCAGGTCGGCGATGAGACCTTCGCTGAGGCAAAAGCCCACGGCCAATTCCTTCTCAGCCCCTGGGGTGCGCATCAAGATGGCTACCGGCCGGTCGTTGATGCGTATCTCCAGAGGTTCCTCGATGATCACAGGGGCCAGCGCCTGCTTCGTGGACTCTCCTCTGACCTCGGTTATCCTCCAGGGCAGCAAACTGATGCTGGCCTTCAATGTCAAGTCATCCATCATCAGGGTGAGGGTCAGATGCCCGGGTTGCGAGTTGGGAAGAGATGAGGCCGAATCGTCGTTCTCGCCGGCTGTACTCGAGAAGAGCCTGGTATAGCTCCTCTTTATCAAAGTCGGGCCAGTAGGTGGGGGTGATGTAATATTCGGCGTAGGCTCCCTGCCAGAGCATGAAATTGCTGACCCGAAACTCGCCGCTGGTGCGAATGATCAGGTCGGGGTCGGGCAGGCCTGCTGTGTAAAGATATTGGCTGAAAAGCGCCTCGTCCACCTGCTCTGGGGCGACTCCATCCTGAATGATGCGCCTGACGGCCACCAGGATTTCTGCCCGGCCCCCGTAGTCGAAGGCCACGTTCAGGATGATACGGTCGTTATCTTTGGTCAGCTCGATGGCCTCACGCACCTGCTTTTGCAGGGAGGGGGAGAGGCGATCCAGGCGGCCGGTGTGCCGCAGTTGGACGCCTTGTTCGTGCAGTTCGCGCAGTTCCCGCTTGATGGTTTCGCGCAAGAGGCGCATCAAGCCGCGCACCTCCTCTTCGGGGCGCCCCCAATTTTCGGTGGAGAAGGCCCAGAGGGTCAGAACCTTGACCCCGTACTCGACGCATCCCTCCAGCACCGGCCGGATGTTTTCTGTGCCGGCCCGGTGACCGGCCAACCGGGGCAGGCCCCGCTTCTGAGCCCAGCGGCCATTGCCATCCATGATTATGGCCACGTGCTGTGGGACCTTGGTCAGCTTTGGTTTCTCTTCCATAACTCCTGCCTCCTCGAGGATAGGGCCTGCGCTGCAGGCTCTGTCGTGCACGGCCTTCGGGCTGGGTCAAAGCTTTCAGCCCGGACAGTCGGGGGTAAAGGGTTCAACTGCGCAAGCCCCGGGTGGGTGAAAAGAAAAGTTGAGACATCGCCCGCGACGATACCTCAACCTTTCCCACGCTTGGTTTCCTCATGGAATGCTAGCGAAGCTCCGCCTCCAACCGACCAGGCTTCCGAAGCCTGGGCCGGATCTTGACTCAATTGTCAAAGAACGGCGGCCTCTAGATTTCCATGATCTCCTTTTCCTTATTTCGGCCGATCTCGTCTATCTGTTTGATAAACTTGTCGGTCACTTCTTGCATCTCATCTTTGCCCCGATAGAAATCGTCTTCTGAGATCAGCTTCTCTTTTTGAAACTCGCGCAGGTCGTTGATCCCGTCGCGGCGGCAGTTGCGAATGGCTACTCTGGCTTCTTCCACTCGCCTGGCTACGATCTTGACCAATTCCTGGCGGCGTTCCTCGGTGAGGCGGGGGATGACGAGACGGATTATCTTGCCGTCGTTGTTGGGAGTCAGCCCCAGGTCCGATTTCAAGATGGCCTTTTCGATGGCGGACAGGCTGCCGGCATCCCAGGGCCTGATGGTCAGCAGACGGGGCTCGGGAGCAGAGATGGTAGCCAATTGATTGAGAGGGGTCAAGGTACCATAGTATTCGACAGGTAACCGCTCTACCAGGGATGGTGAGGCACGCCCGGTCCTGATAGTCATCAGATCATTCTGCAAGGCCGTCACTGCTTTGCTCATCCGCTCTTCGATTTCTTTCAGGAGCTCTTCAATCACTGTGACTGTCTCCTTGTGTCTTTTGCACCTGCGGGAGGACTATCTGCAAATGATAGTGCCGACCGGCTCACCCAAAACAGCCTGCTCGATGCTATCGGCCTTCCACAAATTGACGACGATGATGGGCAGGTCGTTGTCCATGCAAAGAGAAATGGCCGTGCTATCCAACACTCCTATACGCAGGTTGAGAGCTTCGATATAGCTCAGGCAGTCGAATTTCTTGGCGTTGGGATTAATCGAGGGGTCTTCGGCGTAGACGGCGTCCACCTTGGTAGCTTTGATGAGAACCTCGGCGTCTATTTCCATGGCTCGCAGAGCGGCAGCGGTGTCGGTGGTGAAATAAGGATTGCCCGTGCCTGCTCCGATGATGACCACCCGGCCCTTCTCCAGGTGACGGATGGCCCGCAACCGGATGTAAGGCTCGGCCACGGCCCGCATTTCAATGGAGGTCTGGACGCGGGTGGTTACCCCGATTCTCTCCAGGGCGTCTTGCAAGGCCAGGGCGTTCATCACTGTGGCCAACATGCCCATGTGGTCGGCGGTGGCTCTTTCCATGCCGTGGGCCAGGCCGTCTTTGCCCCGCCAAAGGTTGCCGGCTCCGAGGACGATGGCGATTTGCACTTCGTGGTCTCTGACCCGCTTGATTTTGGCGGCTACCTCTTCGGCCCTTTGAGGGTCAATGCCATAACCCGAGGGGCCGGCCAGGGCCTCTCCACCCAGTTTCAGCATAATCCGTCTGTATTTGACCACTGATGCCTGTACCTCCACCGGGCGGTTGAAGAGCCCTGGATTCAAGAGGCACGCTGCGCCGCGTGATCCGGACCCGGCCACCCGCTCGCCTGGTTGCGCTGCTGCCTAGCCTGAGCCTGGCTGAGGAGCGCCGATTTCTTCCCCCAGCTCGAATCTGACAAAGCGCCGCACCACGATATTCTCACCCAGTTTGGCGGCTGCCTGGGTGACCACATCCTGTACGGTGAGACCATCGTCTTTAATGAAAGGCTGTTGCATGAGGCAGACCTCTTGGTAGTACTTTTGCAACTTGCCTTCGACGATTTTGTCTATTACGTGCTCTGGCTTGCCCGAATCTTTCATCTGAGCCCGGTAGATCTTTTTTTTGGCTTCGATGACCTCGGCCGGAATGTCTTCGGGAAGCAGATACCTGGGTTTGGCTGCTACCACCTGCATGGCCAAATCGTGAGCCAAGGCCAAAAAGTCGTCGGTCCTGGCCACAAAGTCTGTCTCGCAATTGACTTCTACCAGGGCAGCCACACGGTTGCCGGCGTGAACGTAGCTGCCTATAATGCCTTCGTTGGCGGCCCGGCCGGCCCTCTTGGCCGCTGCGGCCAGGCCCTTTTGTCGCAGATACTCGACAGCCTTATCAAAATCGCCGTCCGTTTTTTGGAGAGCATTCTTGCAATCCAGAACTCCCGCTCCGGTTGCCTCTCGCAATTCTTTCACCATTGCCGTAGTGATTTTCAATGTGGATGTAACCTCCCCTAGAAATTCGTTGGAATCGTCCTATTTGTGTGCTTGTCTGCTGTGGTTGTCAGGCTTCTTCCGTCTCCTCGACCGCCTCGTCGGATGGCACTGCGGCGCTGCTGGATTCTCCCTCTGTCTCTTCTGTGATTTCGGTGGTCTCCAAGGTAGTTTCTTCTTCAGCTTCAATGGGCTCTTCGGTGACCTCCTCCACCTCTCCTTCGGGCTCTATTTCAAACTCGATCTCCATCTCTTCGACCTCTTCTTCAAAGTCGCCCATCTCTCGGAGTTTGGCCAGAGTAGAGGCTCCAAGATACAGCTCGTCCCTTTCCTCGACTCCTTCCAGTTCCTCTTCCTCCGCCATCGTCGCTGCCCGGATCTGCTGTCCCTCTAGAACAGCGTCGGCTATTTTGCTGGTGATTAACTTGATAGCCCGAATGGCGTCGTCATTGGCCGGGATGACGTAATCAATAGGGTCGGGGTCACAGTTGGTGTCTACCATAGCTACGATGGGGATGCCCAGCTTGTTGGCTTCTCTGACGGCGATGGCCTCGCGCCGGACATCGGCAATAAAGACCAAACTCGGCAAGCGCCGCATCTCCTTGAGTCCACCCAGCCTTCGGTTCAATTTATCAATTTGCCGTTGTAGGCCCAGGGCCTCTTTCTTGGGCAATCGGCTGAATTCACCCAATTCCTGCCGTCTTTCCAGGCTGAGAAGATAATCAATGCGCTGGCGAATGGTCCGAAAGTTGGTCAATGTGCCACCCAGCCAGCGCTGATTGACATAGGGCATACCGCATCTCTGGGCTTCTGAGGCGATACTTTCCTGGGCTTGCCTTTTGGTGCTGGCAAAGAGGACTGTACCTCCCTCGGCTACGGTATCTCTGACTACGCTGTAAGCTTCTTCCAGCTTGGCCATAGTCTGCTGCAAGTCAATGATGTGGATGTCATTGCGCTCTGTGAAGATGTACGGTTTCATTTTGGGGTTCCAACGCCTGGCGCGATGGCCAAAGTGGACACCCGCTTCCAATAGCTCTTTCATTGAAACAACCGGCACTTTTTCCTCCTGGGTTCGTTATTCTTCCGCCCTTATCGTTCTGACAGGGGAACCGATTTGTATTCGGCACGCCCCCCGCAGTTAAAGAGCGTGCTTAGTGGTAATTCCTTACCCAAAAACTTAGTATAACACAGAGTTAGTTATCTTGCAAATCTAGCGTGGGCAGTGACCCTCCCGCAGGGTTCGCATTGCGCTCGCCGGCAGTTGTTGACCCTCCCGCGGGGTTCGCAACCTGCGGGAGGGTGGATA
>JAOZOT010000803.1 GCA_029933115.1 Anaerolineae bacterium
ACACAAATGCGGAATCGACTTATTCGGCGTCACTCACGCCGCTAAACATTCCCTGGTAGTCGCAGGCTTCGTCCAGAGTGGCATGGCCCAGCACGATTGCCGAGTGCACCCAGGCCGGGAAGTCGAAATCTGCCGCCGAGACGATGCCCACTTTATCGAAGCCATGTTCGAGGGCCAATCTCTTGACCGATGCAGCCTCTAACAACTTGCTTATGGTGTCCATTTGGTGTATATTGCTATTATACCACGCTGCCCTCAGGCACGCAATACCGCTAGCCCTCTGCGGCGATCTGAGGTATAATTGGCAGTGACAATTCCAAACTGGAGAGAGGGAAAATGATACAGACCAGAAGGATCGAGCTGAAGACGAAAGGTAACTGCGACATCATTGACATCACCCGCCAGGTGGCCCAGGAAGTGGCCCAGACAGGTTTGAAGGATGGGACGGTCACCATCTTTGTGCCCGGCTCGACGGGCGGGGTGACCACGGTAGAATACGAGAGCGGGTTGGTGTCGGACCTGCGCCGGCTCTTTGATCGCGTGGTGCCGACCGACATCCCCTACCAGCACGACCGGCGCTGGGGCGATGGCAACGGCCACGCCCACGTGCGGGCCTCGCTCCTGGGGGCTTCGCTGACGGTGCCCTTTGTGGACAAGAGACTCACCCTGGGCACATGGCAGCAGATTGTGTTTCTTGACTTTGACAACCGCCCGCGCTCCCGCCATCTCGTGCTGCAAATCATGGGAGAGTAGGTTTAAGGGACAGGCAAGGAATAAAATACCCCAGAGCATACTCCACGATGACCCACAGGAAAAAGAGGTCGGCCAGCAGGGTGCCGGCGGTGGGCCAGGTTTTCTTTGGGGCCATGGTTTCTCAATTATGATATGACTTTGAACTGCATGAGTCCTGCCAAGAGAAACCCTATCACTAAACCTACAGAGCAAGCCAGCAGCATTAACACAGCGATGGCAACCAGGGCTTTCGGACCGCTTATCTTTAGATCACCTATCGCGGCACTGAGAACACGGGTGCCAGGAGCTGGCTGGGCCAACAAGTCCGGTGATTCTTGGGATATTGCATGAGACAGTGCCATCACAAATTCTGTAGCCGTTTGGTAGCGATCATCCGGTGTGCTGGCAAGTGCTTTCAGCACCACAGCGTCAACGGTTTTTGGAATCCGTGGGTTGATTTGAGTAGGTGGTGCTGGGTCTTCGTGCAGCTTAAGGAAGATGGTCGCCAAGTCATTATCTCCTCTATGAGGCACTGTACCAGTCAACATCTCATAGACTACTACCCCCAGTGAGTAAATATCACTTCTGCCATCCACAG
>JAOZOT010000268.1 GCA_029933115.1 Anaerolineae bacterium
GGGGAACTGACCAACGCCGTCTACGGCTTTACCTCTATGCTGCTGGCCGTGCTCCGTGACGAACAGCCCGACTACATTGCTGTGACCTTTGATGTGGGGCGGACCTTCCGCCATGAGGAGTATCCCCCCTACAAAGCCCACCGCGAGAAGATGCCAGAAGAATTGGCTACCCAACTGCAGCGCATCAACCAAGTCGTCGAAGCCTTCAACATCCCGGTTTTCACCGTCGAAGGTTACGAAGCCGACGATGTGCTGGGCACCTTGGCCCGCCAAGCCGCCCAACAGGGAGTGGAGACTCTCATCGTCACCGGCGATACCGATACCTTTCAGCTCGTTGACGACCACACCCGAGTGCTGACTTCCCGCCGCCATTATTCCGACACAGTCATCTACGATGAGGCCGGTATCCAGGAGCGGTATGGACTGAAGCCCTGGCAGCTCATTGACTATAAGGCTCTGGTCGGCGACAGCTCTGACAACATCCCCGGCGTGCGCGGCGTGGGCAAAAAGACAGCCACCCAACTCCTGCAAAAGTATGGCAGCCTTGAGGCCATCTACGAGCATCTGGATGAGATCAAGAGCCCCCGCTTCCGCAAGGCGCTGGAGGAAGGGCGGGATGACGCTTTTCTCAGCAAGCACCTGGCGACCATTGTCACCGACGTACCCCTGGAGTTCAATCTGGAAGCCTGCCGCGTGGCCGGATATGACCGTGACCGGGTGATTGCCCTCTTCCGCGAACTGGAGTTCCGCAGCCTGCTGGAACGCCTCCCCCAACCCCGCCAGCCAGAAGGCCCCCAGCAACTGACCCTATTTGAAGAAGTGGAAACGGCCGCGTCGGCAGCACTCCCAGCAGTACCCACTACACAAGCAGTGGCTGCAGGCTACCGCACCGTTGACAGCCAGGAGGCCCTGGAGAGGCTGGTGGAGGAATTGTCCCGCTCGCCCGCCTTTGCTCTGGACGTGGAGACCACCAGCACCGACGCTATGGCCGCAGACCTGGTAGGCATCGCCGTGACCACGAAAGCAGGCCAGGCCCACTACATCCCTGTCGGGCACGCGCCTGACACCGGCTCCCAACTCTCCCTCAGCCACGTCCTCGACAAATTGAGGCCCATTCTGGAAGACGCCAGCGTGGCCAAATATGCCCACAATGCCAAGTACGACCTGACCGTGCTGGCTCGGCACGGGATAGATGTCAAGGGCCTGGCCTTTGACACCATGATCGCCGAATGGCTCATTGACCCGGCCAGCCGCAACCTGGGGCTCAAGAACCTGGCCTGGGCGCGTCTGGGCGTGGAGATGACGCCTATCAGCTTCCTGATTGGCAAAGGCAAGAACCAGATTACCATTGACCAGGTGTCCATTGAACGGGTAACTCAGTACGCCGGAGCTGACGTGGACATGACCTACCGCCTGGTCAGCCCGCTGGAATCCGAACTCAGAGAGAAGGAGCTCTGGCCCTTGTTTACCAAGGTGGAGATGCCCCTGGTGCCCGTCTTGGCCGAGATGGAAATGAAAGGGGTCGCCCTCGATGTGCCCTTTTTGCAAGATATGTCCAATCAGCTTCAGATGCGGCTGGCGACTCTGGAGAAAGAGATCCAAGATCAGGTAGGTTACTCTTTCAACGTCAACTCCACCCAGCAACTGAGCGATGCCCTTTTCATCAAACTGGGCCTGCCCACCAAGGGGGTGAAGAAGACAGCCTCGGGCCACTATTCCACCGCCGCCTCCGTGTTGGAAAGTCTTAAGGACCAGCATCCGGTCATCGGCCTCATCCTGGAGCAACGAGAACTGGCCAAGCTCAAGTCCACCTACGTTGATACCCTGCCCCAACTGGTGAACCCGCGCACGGGGCGGGTGCATACTTCGTACAACCAGACGGGCACCGTCACCGGGCGCATTTCATCCTCAGACCCCAATCTGCAGAACATCCCCATCCGTACCGAGGTGGGCCGTCAGGTGCGGCGGGCCTTCGTGGCCGGGCCAGGCAGCGTGCTGCTGGCCGCTGATTACTCCCAGGTGGAACTACGGGTCATGGCTCACATCTCCCAGGACTCTGCCTTGCTGGAAGCTTTTCGCCGGGGAGAGGACATCCACACCACCACCGCCGCTGCCATCCTGGGGGTGCCGGTGGAAGAAGTGACGCCCGAGATGCGTCGCTTGGCCAAGAGCGTAAACTTTGGCCTTTCCTACGGGCAGGGCCCCCACGGCCTGGCGCAGCAGACGGGCCTTTCCCACAACGAGGCCGACCGTTTCATCAAGACCTACTTTGCCCAGTATCCCAAGGTAAAGGAATACATCGAGCGCACCAAACGCCAGGCGAAGGAACAAGGCTACGTGGAGACGCTGTTGGGCCGGCGGCGCTACTTCCCCGAACTGAAAAGCGAGGGCAAGGTCCACGCCAACATCGTGGCTGCCGCCTACCGTATGGCCATCAACGCTCCCATCCAGGGGACGGCCGCTGACATTCTGAAGATAGCCATGCTCCGTCTGCACCAGGCCCTCCACGAGCGTAACCTGAAGAGCCGCATGATCCTCCAGGTGCACGACGAGCTCGTTTTGGAAGTGCCAGAGGACGAGGTGGACACAGTAGCCCCGTTGGTCAAAAAAATCATGGAGGGCGCCTTTCAGTTGGATGCACCGCTGAAGGTAGACGTGAAGGTGGGAGCAAATTGGTTGGAGATGGAAGCAAGGTGAAGCCACCGTTGGCCAAGGAGTTTAACGTGAGGAGAAGCCCATGTTGACCGACAGGGAGACACTTGAGGAGGAGCGCGACTCGCTCAAGAAGCGACTGAGCCTGCACCACAAGAATCTGATGAGAGCGCGTCTGAAAATTCGGGGGGGGCAGCGCTCATAGTAACGACTTCAGTCGTTTTCGGCCGCAGAGCACCGGTCATTAGCGACTCAAGTCGCCACTACGAGCATTTTTCAGACACGGCTATTTTCAATCAGAAGCGGTGACTTTCACTGACTGTACCATGCCACAACCGGTGCAATGTCAATGCCTGACAGCACCTAAAAAATTTTACCCTCCGGGGGTGAGAGTGTTCGGAGACCCGGCAAAGAGCATCAGGAGAGTATGTTCCAAAAGTGTCGGGGAGTAGACATACCACCCTCCCGCAGGTTGCGAACCCTGCGGGAGGGTCATTGCTCACGCAGTGAGGTATGTCCCAAAGTCATCGGAGAGTAGACATAAGGACAGAAAACCGACAGTTCTGGGATATACCCGCATCAGGAGCCCGTGATCCGCACCCGCAACACTTTCAACGCCTCCAGAGCATCTTTCAGCTTCCCTTCCACCTGCTCCAGCTTCTCCCGCTCGGCTTTCACGAAACGGGTGTAGGGGGCGATGGCCTCTTCCAGGCGGTGCAGGCTGCGCTCCATCTCCCGCTCAAATTGGGCGGTCATGGCTGTTATCAGCCGCCCCTTCATGTCCTCGATCTTGGCCCGCAGGTCGGCTTTGGCCCGCCGCCGCTTGGCGGGGATGACGAAGAGCCCCAGGGCGGCGACGACGCTGGCCGCCAGGATGCCGGTAAAGTCGGCGACGGTGGAGCTGAGGGCGATGGTCAGCAAGGTACCCAGACCGACGGCTCCCACCTCCAGCAAAGCCGCCCCGGCCACAGCCGCCCGCACCGACTCGGCTATCTCTCTGGCCTCGGCCTCCTTGTCGTAGCTGGCCACCACCTCCTGGGCAGCCCGCCCCACAGACTCCAACAGCGCCTGCCGGTTGTACTCAAAGGGCCCGCTGAGGGGGCCGATGACGTCCTCGTGATGTGTCGCCCGCCGCTTGTCTAAATATTCCATCACCGCCTGCCACTGGCTCAAGTCTTTTTCCACCAGCCAGTCAATCAACTCCTGCACCTTGGCCTCGATGCGTTGGGGCGTATCGGCGACCACCCTCTGCTCAAAGCTCCGCCGCACCCGCTCGGCGTCAATGAGGTCGAAGACGTGCCTCAGACGGACGGCGTTATCGAAAAAGTCCATCCCCCGTGACAACATCTCGTACAGGATGTTCTCCATGTCGCTGAGGCGAAATCCGAAATCGCGCCTCATGTCCTCCCTGTAGAGGTCAAGCTGGCGGGCGATGTTGTCAATGGTTTCCAGGTCCTCCCGCAACAGGCCCAGGCGCTCATCCACCACCTTCCAGTATTGGCCGGCCAGCCGCTCGGCCACGCCGAGGGGATTGAGCAGCTTGAGCCGGATGCGGCTCTCCTGGTCAAGGGTCTCCAGGATGTAACGCTCCAGGGGGGCGAAGCGGCTGGCCTCCCAAAGGCGCTCCCTTTCCGCACCGTCGGCGGTCGTCTTGGCCTGCAAGGCCAGCTTGGCCGAGAGGGGGAAGACCTCCGGCACGAAGCCCAGGAGCCTTTGGGCGTGCTCGGTGATAAAGCCCACCACCTTCTCCACATCGGCCTCGCCCTCCAGGATGTCAATCTTGTTGAGGACGATGACCACCTTTTTGCCCCAGTTGCGGATGCGCTCCAAGAAGACGCGCTCGCTCTCGGTGAAGGGGCGGTCGGCCGAGGTGACGAAGAGGACCAGGTCGCTGCGCGGCACAAAGTCCTCGGTGATCTCCTCGTGGCGGCGGATGATGGCGTTGGTGCCGGGGGTGTCCACGATGTTGATCTCCCGCAGGAAATCCACCGGGCAGGTGGTCACCGAAACGAATTCCTCTTTTGGCTCCGTGGCCGCCTGCTCACCGTACTTGAGGATGTGGACCCTGGTCGTGGTGGGCGTCACTCCCTCGGCCAGGAAGCGTTGGCCCAGCAGGGCGTTGATGAGGGCCGATTTGCCCGAATTGAACTCGCCGACAGTGACCAGGAGGAAGAGTTCGTCGAGTTGCAAGATGGACTTTTGGAGGGTGGCCAGGTCTTCAGGAGCGGCCTCGAAACCGGCCAAAATCAGGCTCAACTCCTGAAGCCGGCGCCGTTCCTCCCTGAGCAATTCCGCTTGTCTCTCATCTAAAACCGTGCGCAACACTTGACCTCTCCTATTCTGGGGTAACAGCACCCCCGTGTTGAGTAAGCCAGCCTCCCGCAGGCCTGGCCTTGCCGATGCAGGAACTGCGGAAGACGACAACCTTTAGGACTTGTTCAAAAATAACTTCGCACTCTTCGTTGGGGGTACTACTCACCTGCTCCCGCCGGACAGGCTGAATTCAAGCTGCTCTCGCCGCTTTTGCTCCGGTGGGATCGCCAGATCACACCGCTAAGCCACC
>JAOZOT010000269.1 GCA_029933115.1 Anaerolineae bacterium
CGGGAACGGATTTATGCATCGCTGTACTTAGCCAAAGTGCCAATCCATCCCATTCGGTCATTGCTTCTCGTAAGGCTGTCCGTCGGCGGCAGGAGGGACGGCCCGGCCAATGACGCCGGCCAGGATAACCATGGTCAAGATGTAAGGAGCCATTTGCAGGAACTCAGGTGGCAGAGCCACTTTGAGGGCCTGCATCTTGCCCTGTAGTGCGTCGGCAAAGCCAAAGATGAGAGCAGCAAAAAAGCTGCCCAGCGGCGTCCAATTGCCAAAGATCATGGCCGCCAGGGCGATGAACCCCTGGCCGTGAGTCATGTTATCCTCAAATTGACCCAATCCCAGGGAGAAATAGGCGCCTCCGACGCCGGCGATGAGCCCGCCGATGATGACGTTCATGTAGCGGATGCGGATCACGTCAATGCCCACTGTATCGGCAGCTCGGGGGTGCTCTCCCACCGACCGAGTGCGCAGACCCCAGGGAGTGTAGAACACGATAAACTGCACCACCACCAGCAGGAACAGCATGATGAACACCGTCGGGTCGTTTTCAAAGAATTTGCCCACGATAGGCAGGTCCACCAGAACAGGAATGCGCACGGTGGGGATGGCCCCTGGGCTGTTCAGGCCGGCCGGAGACAGCAGACGGATCTTCATGTAGCGCGTGGCCCCCGCCGCCAGGATGTTGATGACCGTGCCGCTGATGATCTGGTCAACCTTGTAGGTCACCGACAGCACGGCGTGCAAGGCAGCCATCAGACCACTGACCAACACAGCAGCCAGCATCCCGATCCAATGGTTGCCGCCGCTCAGGGAGGTGGCCGCAATGGCCGCGAAGGCTCCAAAAAGCATCATGCCCTCGATGGCAATGTTGATTACCGCCGCGCGCTCGCAGAGCACACCACAAAGAGCGCCCAAGGTCAGCGGGGTAGCTGAGGTCAAGGTAGTTTGCAGCAGGCCCGGCAGGTTCATCCTCTGGCCGCTGGTAATGCCGATGAGGAACGAAGCCACAGCCAGAAAACCCACGGTGCCCAGCAGCACGTTGGTGGAGCGGAAACCCTTATAGAGCTGCCAGCCGCCGGCAAAGCAACACAGCGCCCCCAGGATGTACAGCGTAGGCTGTGATGGCGGGGCGAACAAGGTGCCGAGTTTATCGTCAAAGAACTCGGCCACTTGCCCCCCCTCGATGAACAAAGCAGCGACAGCGATGATGACCAGCCCAATGACCACCGATACTAGCCCCAGGACTCGTTCCCGGGTGAGAACTTCACGCCATTCTTCGAACATACCCTTCTCCTCTCACTAGCTGCCCCAACCACGGATGATCACCGTGGGTACCATCTCTTCTTCCTTGGCCCGCAGACCGTACAGGGCACGCACAATGTCCGGCGCGGCGATAAAGATGATGACCATAGACTGGACGATGGCGGTGATCTCCAGAGGGATAGCGGCTACAGACATCATCCGCGTGCCGCCCGCCCGCAAAGCCCCAAAGAGCAAGCTGGCCAGCACCACACCCAGAGGATGACTGCCGCCCAGCAAGGCCAGGGCAATCGAATCGAAACCATAGCCAGCTTGGAAGCCCAGGGTCATGTTGCGCGTCATACCCAAGGACTCGCCGGCGCCGGCCAGGCCGGCCAGAGCCCCGCTCAGCAACATGGCCAAGACGATGTTGCGACCAATGCTGATGCCCCCGTAGCGGGCAGCGTCGGGGTTGGCTCCCACAGTCCGCAACTCAAACCCCCAGGTAGTCTTCCACAGAAACCAATAGACAAAAACGGCTGCTGCCAGGGCGATCAGCAAGCCGGCGTGAAGGCGGATAGGATAGGGGAAGAAACGCGGCAGCTCAGCCGTAGGCAAGATTTCGGCCGTGCGGTGGGTGCCCTGGACGCTCTCCAGAGGCTCCCTCAACAGCCACTCCACCAGCCGGAAGGCGAGCCAGTTCAACATAATGGTGTTAATCACCTCGTGGGCTCCGGTCCACGCTTTGAGCACACCGGCGATAGCGGCCCACAGCCCGGCCGCCATCGCCCCGGCAAATACCGCCAATGGCAGGTGGATGTAGGTGGGCAGACCCTCGACTGAATAGCCCACCACCACCGAACACAGCCCACCGATGACGAACTGTCCCTCTGCGCCGATGTTGAACAGCCCCGCCCGAAAGCCCAAGGCCACAGCCAGGCCGGCCAGAATGTAGGGTATGGACTTGGTGATGCTCTCCGAGATGGGCCGCATCGAGGAGACGAACGGCCTGGCATTGCCCTCCACAATCCAGGCCTCCAACCCGGCCGAGATCTTGGCCGGGCTGCCTATGCAACCCTCCAGCAGAGCCTGGTATGCAGTACTGATGGCTTGCCAGGCTGACTGCAACACAATGGCCGGATCCTGCAAAAAATTGGGGAGGGTGGCGAGCACCTGTGGATCGGTGATGGCGATCACGATGGCCCCGATAATCAGAGCCGTGACCACCGCCAGCACAGGAACGATTGCGCCTTCCAACCAGGCCAGGGAACCGTTCAGAACGGTGACCAGAGCCAGCGTCACCAGCATCAGCAAGCCAAACAGAGGCAGGATGAACCCGATCCCCGTCTTGCTGATGACAATGCCGACGACGGCCAGCACAATCAGAGCCACCAGTCCCCAGCAGATGCCCAGAAGCGGGCGGCGATAGACCTGCAAGACAGAAGGTCGTCTCGCTTCAGCCACAGCTTCGATTGTCTCATCCCCAGCGGGTAACCTAACTTCTCTTTCGCTCAAGGGCCCCACTCCTTAATAAATTATTATTATCAGACAAGTTAGTGAAATCTGTCAGGTCGGTTGAGCTGTTATCTCTTCTCTCCGCCCACCGGCCATCCACAGACCCAACTCCTCGCGGCTGGTCTTGTCGGCGTCCACGGTGTACACAATTTTGCCCTCGTACATCACGGCGATGCGGTCGGAGAGGCTCATGATTTCGTCCAATTCGGCCGAGACCAACAGCACGGCCGCCCCGTCGTCCCGCTTCTCAATCAAGCGTTTGTGGATGAACTCGATGGAGCCAACGTCCAGGCCCCGCGTTGGTTGGGCAGCAATGAGGAGTTTGATGGGCCGGGACAGCTCCCGGGCCACGATCAGCTTCTGCTGGTTGCCACCAGACAGGTTCCTGGCCGGCAGGGCGATGCTCGGCGTGCGGATATCAAAAGTCTGTACCAACTCAACAGCCCGCTTGAAAACTGCCTCCTCGTTGATTACGACACCTTTGGCGAAAGGGGGCTGATAGTAGGTGCACAGGACCAGGTTATCATATACCGGATAGCTGAGAACCAGGCCATCCTTTTGCCGGTCCTCGGGCACGTGGGCCACGCCCAGTTCGATAATCTGCCGAGGAGAGGCGTGGGTGGTCTCTACCCCCATGATCCAGATACGGCCTTCTGTGCTTGGCCGCAGGCCGGTCAGCACCTCCACCAGTTCCGTCTGGCCATTGCCCTGCACCCCGGCTACCCCCAGGATCTCGCCGGCGCGGACTTCCAGGCTGACACCGTTGACTACCGGCTGATGACGGTCATCTTCGGCATGTAGGTTCTCTACCTTGAGCACCACGTCCTGCGTTCGGGCCGGTTTCTTGTCCACCGTCAGGATGACCTCGCGTCCGACCATCATGGCGGCTAGGCTGGACTCGGTAGCCTCGGTGGGCCTGGTTTCGCCCACCACCCGACCGTCACGCAGGACGACGATGCGGTCGGCCACGGCCAGCACCTCCTTCAACTTGTGGGTGATAAAGATGACAGACTTGCCCTGATCGGTCAGAGAGCGCATGATCTGAAATAGCTCTTCGGTCTCCTGAGGAGTCAGCACAGAGGTCGGCTCATCCAGAATGAGGATATCGGCCTGACGGTAGAGGGCCTTGACAATCTCCACCCGTTGCTGGACGCCCACCGGCAGGTCTTTCACGTAAGCCCACGGATCTACATCCAGGCCGAACTGGTGGGATATTTCCTGCACCCGTCGGGCGTCGGCAGCCAACCCCAGGGGCACCAACTCGGTAAACCATTGCAACGTCTCCAGCAACATCAGATACAGGCCGAACAGGCCCCACAATCCGATATAGGTTAAAGCGGTGACGAGCAGAAAACGGAGGAGTCCTTCGGTGAGCGTGGTCAGAATGGGCAACAGGCCGCTCAGGGCCGCCAAGCTGGAGATGGCCAAAGCCACGATGAGAGATAGCCCGACCACCAGGATGCGCCTCCGCCGGGGGTTGGGCCAGGGGATGGTACGGCGCCGAGCGACGAGAAAATAGTAGGCTGCTGCGCCAATCACGTTTCCCACGGCAATGATGGCTGCCCAGGCCGGTTTGGATTCCAGGACGGCGCCGGTAAAGGATTCTGCGGGCCGCCGCCGGCAATCAACCAGCATCCCCAGCCAGAACAGACCGACCACGAAACCGGCTACCAGAACGCCCCAGAAGGACCGGTTGAGAAGGAAGAGCAAAAACTCGACGCCGAAGAAGAGAAGATACAGAATGGCCCACGTCAACGCTTTCTGGCTGAGGCGGTAGGGTCCGGCCAGACGATGGTGCAGATAGGGTATCGGGTTGAGCCGGCGCAAGAGAACTTGCAAGCGGCGGATCGGAGCCGTCAGATTCAGGCCAAATAGACTCTGGGTTTCAGTGCCCAGCACCACGTTCTCGGCCACGGTCATCACAGGCACGAGCATAAAGTGCTGGTGGACCATGCCAATACCATAGGCGATAGCATCGCTGGGGCTTTCGATCTCTACTTCCTGACCATCGAGGAAGATCTGCCCCTCATCCGGGGTATAAAGTCCGTACAGGACGTTCATCAGGGTGGTTTTGCCGGCGCCATTCTCACCTAAAAAGGCCAACACCTCTCCTTTCTCCAGGGAGAAGTCTATGTGGTCGTTGGCCAAAACACCAGGGAATCTTTTGGTGATGTTACGAGCCTCAAGTACTGGAGACATATCCCCCCTCAGGTCTCATTGTTTATGCCGACCGCTTCAGAGTGTTTCATAAATCCGAGGCCTTTCGTGATTTGTGATGTTCACCCTCCTCCAAGCTGAGGCGGTATCTCCGCAAGGTCATGCCGTGGAGCGCTTTCAGCCTGCTGCCAAGGTGAATTTCAAGCCTGCGGGAGGGTAGCTGTCTGGTGAATTACGAAAGTCTCAATTCCCTCAGAGCGTGTCTGAAAATTCAGAGGGCGGCGCTCGTAGTAACGACTTCAGTC
>JAOZOT010000804.1 GCA_029933115.1 Anaerolineae bacterium
TGGCGTGAGTTGTCCTGACCTTTGCCACAGCGACGACGCATCGTAGAAAATCCGAGGTAAAAGATGCTCAAAAGCAAGGCTGAGGTGGTCGTCATCGGCGGTGGGGTGATGGGTACCAGCACGGCCTATCACCTGGCCAAGCTGGGCTGCCGCGATGTGGTTCTGCTGGAGAAGGATCAGCTTGCCTCTGGCTCCACCGGCTTGAGCGTCGGCGGCATCCGCCAACAATTCTCTACTGCAGCCAACATCCGCCTCTCACAGGAAAGCGTCAAGGTCTTTGAGCGTTTTGAAGAAGAGTTCGAGACGGATATTGATTTCCGGCAGTACGGCTATCTCTTCCTGGCCACTGAGTCCCAGGACTGGGCCGATTTTCAGCAGAATGTGGCCCTGCAACAAAGCCTGGGGGTGCCCGTTCAGTTGCTTTCCCCTGAAGAAATCGCCGAGATAGCCCCCTATCTCTATCTGGAGGATGTCATCGGCGGGACTTTTGGCCCGGCTGATGGTTACGCCGACCCGTACAGTGTGGACATGGGCTTTGCTAAAATGGCGCGGCGGCTGGGGGTAAAGATCTACGAGGGAGCCGAGGTGACGGGCATCAAAGTGGAAAAGGGCCGAGTACAGGGGGTAACCACCACTCAGGGCCCGGTCTCTGCCCCGGTGGTGGTCAATACCGCCGGGCCCTGGGCCGCTCAGGTAGGACGGATGGCCGGCGTCGAGTTGCCTGTGCTGCCCTATCGGCGGCAGGTGTTGGTCACCGAACCTTTTGAGCCCATCCCCGACCCTGTGCCTCTGGTGATTGACTTTGCGCCCAGTTTCTACTTCCGTCGGGAGGGAGCCAGCATCCTGATGGGTATGACCGACAAGGACGAGCCACCCAGTTTCAACACCAACGTAGACTGGGAGTTTCTGGACCGGATCGTTGACCGGGCCATATATCGGGCTCCGGTCTTGGAGCGAGCCGGACTCATGCGCAGTTGGGCCGGCCTATATGCCATCACCCCCGACGACAATCCGGTCATCGGGGGTGATATTGGAGGAGTGGAGGGGTTCTACTGTGCGGTAGGTTTCAGCGGCCACGGCTTCCAACAATCGCCGGCTGTGGGCCGCATCCTGGCCGAGTTGATCACCAGCGGCCGGACTTCCTTTGACATCAGCCCCTTCAGGCTGGAGAGGTTCGAGGAGGGGGAGATGGTAGGAGAGAAGCGCGTCGTTTGATACACCTGAATAGTTGTTGGTGGGCTAAAAGCAAAGCCGCCTTGTGATCGGGGCGGCTCTTTGTTTAAGCGGTGTTGTCAGAGTGTGTCGGAAAATTTTAAGTTTGG
>JAOZOT010000270.1 GCA_029933115.1 Anaerolineae bacterium
CCGGTCGTTAGCGACTCAAGTCGCCACTACGAGCATTTTTCAGACACGCTGTCAGCCCTGAGCTTGAGCTCGGGGCTGATTGCGGTGACCCTCCCAGGGTTCGCAACCTGCGGGGTGAGTGCGACTGTAGCGAAGAGATCGCCGGCAAGCCCAGGAGTGGAAGTTGCGTCTGACTTATGAAGAAGCTCTGGACTATATCTACAGCTTCACAGATTATGAGAAGAAGAGTGCCTACCGTTACGCCCCTGAACACTTTGACCTGGGGCGCGTGGAACGGCTGATGGCCTTGCTTGGTAACCCGCAAAACCGCTTCAGATCCATTCACATTGCCGGCACCAAAGGCAAAGGCTCCACTGCGGCCATGATCGCTTCTATCTTGCGGGCGGCCGGTTACAGAACAGGGCTCTACACTTCGCCCCACCTGCACACCTTTCGCGAACGCATCCGCCTGGATGGTCAGCTCATCAGCAAAAAGGCGGTGGCTGAGCTGACCGAGCGGCTGCAACCTTCGGTCAGCCGGGTTGAGAACTTGACCACTTTTGAGATTATCACCGCTTTGGCTTTTCTGTACTTTGCCGAAGAGGGGGCGGACCTAGCCGTGCTGGAGGTGGGTATGGGTGGGCGACTCGACGCCACCAACGTTGTCACTCCTCTGGTGGCTGTCATCACTTCCCTGAGCTACGATCACACCATGTATCTGGGTGATACCTTGCCTCTCATCGCCCGGGAGAAGGCGGGCATCATCAAAGATGGCGCTGTGGTCGTCAGCGCGCCGCAGTCGCCGGAGGCGATGGCCGTCGTCGAAGAGACCTGTCGGGAGAGAGGAGCTTTGCTCTTCCGCGTCGGTGAACAGTGGACCTGGCAGGAGGGAGAGACAAGCCTGGAGGGTCAGTCCTTCACCGTACACTTGAACAATCCACCCCACCACCCCACCACCCCACCACCCAGCCCCCCAACCACCCAACCACCTAACCACCAAACCACCAAACCACCAAACCACCCAACTACCCAGCCCCCCAACCACCCAACCAGACATCACTACTGGATACCCTTGTTGGGTGAACATCAGTTGACTAATGCGACCACAGCCGTCGCCGTGGCCGAATTGTTGCCGGAGCTTGGTGTCAATATCCCGCAGGAAGCCATTGCTCAGGGCCTGCGCTGCGTGCAGTGGCCGGGTCGTTTGGAGGTTCTGAGCCGGACGCCTTTCCTGGTGGTGGACGGAGCTCACAATGCCGACTCTGCTCACAAGTTGGCGGCGGCGCTGGGGAAATATTTCCAGTACGAACGTCTGCTCCTCATATTTGGAGCTTCGCTGGATAAGGACATTGAGGGGATGCTGAAAGAGCTCTTGCCCCTCGCTCATCGGGTTATCGTCACTCAGGCTCAGCACCCCCGGGCCGCCGAGGTTCAATCCTTGAGAGAGAGAGTCCTTGCTTGGGGTTGCGAGCCTCTCTCCAGTCGCAACGTGGCCGAGGCCCTGGACTGCGCTTTGGAGCTGGCTCGGGGCCAGGACCTGATCTGTGCCACCGGCTCTCTTTTCGTGGTAGCCGAAGTCCGAGAAGCATGGGCCAGGAGGCAGGGCGTTGAGCTGGGGGAGCGCGACTCTTAAACTTTGGCACGCACATAAGCAGAGCTTTTGGGTAGGATTGCATTTGCCAATTGACCATAAATGTGATATAATAATCAACCGTAGGGTAGACAGCGTTTGATGTGCGTGCTGTCGTGCTCAGGAAAGGAGGCTAGTTGTGTCACTCTCGAAGAGTGAAAAGGAGCCTATAATCAGAGAACATCAGGTTCATCCGACAGATACTGGCTCACCAGAAGTGCAGATTGCGCTATTGACCACTCGGATCAATCAGTTGGTCGAGCATCTTAAAGTGCACAAACACGATAAACACTCGCGTCGTGGCTTGCTCAAGCTGGTCGGGCAACGCCGTCGCCATCTGGCGTATCTGAAGCGCAAAGACCCAGAACGCCACAGGGAGATCAAAGAGCGCCTGAGTCTGCGTTAAGAGGCGGGGCACGAGCGAGAGCGGACGACTATCTTTACTTGCGACTCATCGCCTATTGCCTATCGCGTAACTATACCAAAGGCGATGAATTGGAGCGATAGGCGCTAAAATAACAACGGGGTAGGCCGGGGGGTTTAGGAATTGGGGAGTGCATCCTACTAGCTATCAGCATAGGTAGGGTTCACTCCCCAGTCCCTGACCTCCAGGGCCTTCCCCGGCTTGGAGGTAAAACTTAATATGTCACACACATTCACCACGGCTATTGGGGAACATTCCATTAGCTTTGAGACGGGCAAGTTGGCCGGTCAGGCTGGTGGGGCTGTCACCGTGCGTTGCGGTGATACCATGATCCTGGCCACGGCCACAGCTTCAAAGGAGCCGCGAGAGGGGATTAATTTTTTGCCCCTCAGCGTGGACTACGAGGAGCGGCTCTACGCAGCAGGTAAAATCCCCGGCGGTTTCTTCAAACGCGAAGGCCGCCCCAGCGAAGCAGCTATTCTCCTCTGTCGCCTCACGGATCGTCCCCTCAGACCTCTTTTCCCCAAAGGTTTGCGCCACGAGATCCAAATCATTATCACTGCCCTCTCGGCCGATCAGGAGCATTACCTGGACATCTTGGCTATCATCGGCGCTTCGGCAGCTTTGACCATCTCTGATATACCCTTCAATGGGCCGGTTGGTGCGGTGCGGGTTGGGTACATTGGCGGCGAGTACGTTTTCAACCCCACTGCTCCCGAAATGCAGCACAGCGCCCTCGATTTGCGCCTGGCCGGTACAACAGAGGCTATTTTGATGGTCGAAGCGGGGGCCAACGAAGTGCCCGAGGAAGTGATACTGGAGGCGCTGCATCTGGGGCATGAGGCCATACAAGACGTCATCGCTGTGCAAGAGGAGATGCGCCAGGCGGTCGGGAAGCCCAAGCGCGAGATCACGCTTCACAAAGTGGGCGAAGAGGTCCATCAAGCGGTGGCTAATTGGCTGGATGGTCGCATGGCACGGCTTCTCGACGAGGCTCCCGGTAAGGAGGAACGCGACAGAGCTCTAAATACTCTGCGTGATGAACTCCTTGCCCAGCTCGGTGAGCAATTCTCAGGGCCGGACCTGGAAGAAGCTTTCGACGACGCTCTGAAGGCCGAGGTGCGCCGCAGGACTTTGGCCGAGCAGCGGAGGGTTGATGGGCGCGATTGGACCACTATTCGCCCTATCAGTTGTGAGGTGGGCCTGTTGCCACGCACTCACGGGTCGGGGCTCTTTACGCGGGGCGAAACCCAGGTGCTCACTATTGCCACTCTGGGCACAGTCAGCGACGAGCAGATTCTCGATGGCTTGGACACAGAAGAATCCAAGCGTTACATGCACCACTACAATTTCCCACCTTATTCCACCGGTGAAACCAGATTTCTGCGGGCTCCCAGCCGCCGGGAAATTGGACACGGGGCACTGGCGGAGAGAGCCCTCCTGCCGGTGATCCCCGATGAGGAGCAGTTCCCCTACACTATCCGCCTCGTATCCGAGGTGCTTTCTTCCAATGGTTCCACCTCAATGGCCAGCGTCTGCGGCAGCACTCTGGCACTCATGGATGCCGGCGTGCCAATCAAGGCACCGGTGGCCGGCATCGCTATGGGTCTGATTAAAGAGGGCGACCAGTACGCCATCCTATCGGACATCCAGGGCATAGAAGATCACATGGGCGATATGGATTTCAAGGTGGCCGGCACCAGGGAAGGCATCACCGCTTTGCAGATGGACATCAAGACCGGCGGGTTGAGCCACGAGATCCTGGAGCGGGCTTTGGCTCAGGCCCGTGAGGGGCGGCTGTTCATCCTAGACAAGATGCGAGAGGTCATCAGTGAGGCCAGACCAGACCTTTCACCCTACGCTCCACGCATCACCTTGATCAAGATAGATCCGGAAAAGATCGGTACCGTCATCGGCCCCGGCGGCAAGACCATTCGCAAGATCATCGAAGACACCGGGGTCAAAATTGATGTGGAGGATGATGGCACGGTCTACATCGCTTCTACCGATGGAGCCAGCAGCCAGAAAGCGGTCCAGATTATCAAAGGGCTGACCGAAGAGGCTGAGATTGGCAAAATCTACACGGGCAAGGTGGTGCGCACCACTGATTTTGGAGCCTTCGTGGAGATTTTGCCCGGTCAGGATGGGATGGTGCATATTTCCCAACTGGCCGATTATCGCGCCCCCAGCGTGGAGGATGTGGTCCGTGTGGGCGACGAGATCATGGTCATGGTCATTGATATTGATAAAGATGGCAAGATCAAGCTTTCTCGCCAGGCCGTCTTGGAAGGGTGGACGGCGGAGGAGGCCCGCGAGCACGACCGCCGCTCTTCGCGGCGGAAGCGGTCTTCGAGCCGGGAGCGGGACTATGGTCCGGCCAGCATTGGGGCGCGCGCCCGCCGCTCACCGCGAAAACGATAGTTGAGGAGCACCGCAGATTTCATGGAAGGCCCTGAAACCCTCTCCCAAGAAGGTTTGCCCAGAAGGCGGAAGGTTGCAGGTTCGTTGCTACATTGGCTGAGGGAAGTGCTGGAAACCATCCTTCCAGCAGTGCTGATCGCTTTTCTGATCAACTTTTTCCTGGCTCAGGCGACGCAGGTCCACGGCCAGAGCATGGAACCAACCTTGCACAGCGAGCAGCGCCTTGTGGTGGAAAAGCTCTCCTATCGCTTTCACGGTCCGCGCCGGGGCGACATCGTCGTCCTCAAATCTCCGCAACATAGCTCGGAGCTTCTCATCAAGAGGGTCATCGGCCTTCCCGGTGAGACGGTCGAGATAAGACAGGGGCGAGTTTACATCAATGGGTGGGGGTTGGACGAGCCGTACCTGGAAAGGCCCGCTGGGGGCAACTGGGGGCCTGTAACCGTTCCTCCGCTGCACGTTTTTGTCCTCGGTGACAACCGTGGTTTCAGCAACGACTCGCGGGCCTTTGGTATGGTGCCCATCGAGAACATCGTGGGCCGGGCCTGGGTCTCTTATTGGCCTCTCGATGAGATGGGGGCAGTGCACTGAAGGACCTCAATTGCAGTTGCCGGCGGGGAGGTCAAGTGGTGGAAGGTGGTTTCTACCCTTGACCTTTCTTTTTTGAGCCTGTCCGGAGGTTCGTGATTGATTGTTGACAAACTCATACATGGGGGTTATAATAGAAGTAGTA
>JAOZOT010000271.1 GCA_029933115.1 Anaerolineae bacterium
GACGCGGCCCCATCTCCATCCGCGACAGCTTTGACGAGCACTTTGAGGTGATGCGTTGGTGGGCTCAGTACAACAAACCACTGGAGATCAACGACCCCCATCAGTGGCAGTTGCGCAATTGTTCTGACGACATGTACGTGGTAGACCACATCATCGCGGCCGTGGTGGCCCTCAAGATGGGCATCAAAAACTACATCATGCAACTGATGTTCGACCTGCCGCCGGAGATCTCGGGCCGCAACGACCTGGCCAAGATGAAAGCCGCCTACGAATTGATCGAGCCTCTCACCCGGCATTTCGATTTCAACATCATCAAAGAGACCCGTGGTGGCCTCTCCAGCTTCCCGCCCAACCTGAATATGGCCAAGGGGCACCTGGCCATGACCACCCATTGGCAGATGTTCATGGAACCGGACATCGTGCACGTGGTCTCTTTCTCCGAGGCCCATCACGAGGCCAAAGCCGAGGACATCATCGAGAGTTGCGACATCATCAAGCAGGTGTTCAAGGACTTTTCCAAGGGCCGGCCGCCCGATGTGTGGTCTGACCCGGCTCTGATCAGGCGCAAGAAGGACCTCAAACGCGGCGCCATGTACAACATCCTGCACCTGGCTCTCCTGGGCGGCTACGAAGGCCCGGTCAACCTGGACAACTTTTTCTACTACGCTGTCTCTCCTGACGAGGCCCATCAGCGGGGTTATCCCACCGAGTGGGATCGTCACTACGAAACCATGCTGCTCAGCTTTATTGACGAGGCCAACTACCCCACCGGACAGTGTGGCCTGATCAGCCCCGACACTCTGGACCTGGCCTTGCAGGTAGGGCTGCTGCAGGCGCCGCAGATCACCGTGCTGGACAAACGTTACGAGATGGTGGGCAAGTGCCGCACCAAGATTGTGAATGGAGCCTGCATGATTGACGAGTTCGATGGGGTCAAGGTGCGCGACGAGATCGAGCGGGTGGACATGGTGCGAGAGCGCAGCCCCTGGTTCTTCGACAAGAACATCAGCCAGGCCGACGAGGATACCTACATCACCGAACTGGCAGAGATGATGGACGACGAAGTCATCGCCCATACCCGGCAGCAGATTGGCATCCGCTGCCAGGAGGAGTTGGAGGGAAAGAAGGTGCTGGTGGTAGACTTTGGCAGCACTTTCTCCAAGATCGGCCTCTTCGACACCGCTACTGAAGAGTTCGACCTGCGCTACGTGCCTACCTACGTCGAGGACTTGCGCCTCAGCCTGGCCGAGGGGCTGGGGGTGAGAGAGGAGTGTGAGCGGCGCGGCGACTGGGTGCCCCTGGCCAGGGAGATGTCTAAATTCGACATCAAACTGCCCTGCTCCAGCGCCAAAGGCGGCTTGAAGATGGTTACGGTAGCTATGGTCAAGGAGGAAAGCGGGTTCGCAGCCGAGTTGGCGGCTCTCACCTCAGGGGCCAAGCTCATCAATAGCTACGAAGGCAAGCTGAGCGAAGAGCAGGCCCGGGCCATCTACGAAGAAGACCAACCGGAGATCATCTTGCTGGCCGGGGGGGTGGACAACGGTGGCGATACCGAAACCCAGTTGCACAACGCCCGCATGTTGGCCAAGTGGAGCAAGGCCGCCACTTATACCAAATATGGGGTGCCTGTCATCTATGCCGGCAACCAGGACGTGCGCGACCAGGTGGAGCGCATCTTTAAAGCCGAAGGGGTGGATATCCGCATCACCCCCAACGTGATGCCCGAGGTCAATACCTTCCGTATCGAAGTGGTCAACGAGGCCATCCGTGACCTGTTCCAGACCATCATCATCCGCAGCAAGGGCTTCGACGTGGTGGAGGAGTACATGAGCGCGCCGTTCATCCCCACCCCAAGGGCGGCCTTCTGGGGCGTCAACCTCCTGGCCAAAGGCTACGGCCAGGAAGAGGGTTTCGGCAACATCCTGGCTTTGGACATCGGCGGGGCCACCACCGACTTTTATTCCAACGTGTCTGACAACCCTCTGTATCACTATCCGGGCGACGATCCCATCCGCCAGGTGAAGCGCACCATCCTCAAGACGCCCAACACTCCTCTGGCCTACCGGCGGGTGGAGGGCAAATACGGCCTGGCCTACGACGCAGAGAACATCAAGGAGTTGGAGAGGTTCCAGAGCGGGGCTATGAAAGCCGACCTGGAACGCTTCTTCAACCGCCGCTATCCCGACTACCGGCCCGACGGCAGCGACTTTGGCCGGTTCCTGAGCCGGGTGGATGGGCGCGTGGAGATAGACCTGGACCGCTACCTGAGTTGGCTGACAGAGCACCCTCATAGCCTGCCCTCGACCGAGGAGGAGAACGCGACGCGTTCCTTCCTGGCCAAAGAGATCCTGGCCGTCGCTACAAAGAACAACCTGGGCCATGTGGTGGAGACGGACACCTACTTCCTGCAATACGGGGTCAACTTTTTCAATCAGCCCTGCACCGTCTTGCTCATTGGTGGAACCATCTACCATAAGTGCAAGGACGGCGGCAATTACCATCGCGACCTGAAACTGATCGCTCAGGGGGCTCTCTTCGACGAAGCTGAGGGCTATGTCCTTCGTCCGCGGGGCAGGGTGCTTCTGGACGCCAGGTATATGGTGTCTATTCTGGGTGGGCTTTACGGGCGCATTGACCCAGAGCGGGCTCTACGGGTGCTGAAGCGCAACCTGGTGCCCTTGCAAATGGATAGTGAGTTGGAGGCGTGAGCCGATTCAACAGAAAGGGCGAGGATAAAATATCCCCGCCCTTTCTGTGTTGGGTTCTGTGGCGAGTGCGTCTCCGTGGTCTGGCACGCACTATTCTACCTTGATCTTGGTCGTCTTCTTCTTCGGCTTTTCCTCAGTTCGCTCAATGGCGGCGTCAATCAAGCTGCGCATGGCCAGGAGCATCTCCTTGCGGGCTGCTTTGAGATGAGCCCGAAACTCTGCGGGCAAGAATTCTCTGCCCCTGCCCTTGCGGAAGCCGGCCTTACAGGCTCTTATGCCCTCAGCCAGCCAGTCCTCGAAGACGAACTCTTTTGCCTCCTCGTTCACCATCTCCCTCACCACCTTTCTAGGCTTAACCACTTTTGTTGCTCATCTTCCTGCAAGGACCCACAAATCGTGAGTGAGAAAGTGTTGAAAGTCGTTTATCTCTTCACGCAATCGCTCGTCGGTGACCATCTCGGGGCGCGGATCAACATAGTAGACACCGTCTAACCTGTTAAGAGCTACCGTGTAACCCAGGAAATGGTTGCTTTTGAATGTAGAATTGATGCCGAAAATGCTGTGGCCTCGGCGAGCACGTTGAACGTCATGCAGAAAGATGGCGATGACCCGCACTTCTCTACCCAGAAACTGCGTCAGGAGGTACTTGTCGAGGAATACCTTGTCTATCCTGTCCTTGCTTGTGGTCTTGACGGAACCAACAACCTCGGCTGGGTGTATCAACTCGGTCTCAGAAGCGATGATCGCCTTATCGCGAGAAAAGACCAGATCTAGGTCGTAAGACATCGCGTAGCCTGGGTAGCCCGGTATCGGCACAGTCACTCGGCGAGACTCACACTCCAAGCCCAACTCTTGAATGATAAGCTTGATCAAATTCTCGAAGAGCTGTCCTACTCGCTTTCGGGACTGATTGGGGTTGTCGAAGGAATCTCCGATGCTACCCACACTCTGTTGGATGGTGTAGACGACTTTGTTGATCTCCTTGGAATTCAGGTAGTCTCGTTTGGTGTCCTGGTCAATAACTGTTTCCTGAAGCCTCCTGAGGTCGGCCAGGAATGTGATGAACCGCTCAAAAGCCGTCTTGAAATCATCGGCCGATTCAAAGAACAGATTGATGTTCAGCGGGCGCGTGATCCTGTGACCATAGGCCTCACTGTATTGGTAGAACACATAGTTGTGGTATGTGGGTGAAATGATGCGGGTTGGCTGTGTCTCCTCAATGAGTGTCAGAAAAGCGTGGCATAGCGTGAAGTAGTGTCCCAATTCACCAAAGGCTGATCTGTCTCTTACACTCGCCTGCAAATCATCTAACGTGATCGCCGTCATCGAATGGACTGTCTCCGTCGAGCGTTTTCCAGATCGTATTCGATCCACTTTTCCACAGGCCAGTTTTCCACCAATTCGATTCTTCTGGCCGCCCACCGGCAATATTCGAGGGATAGGTCACATCCCAGCCATTTACGCCCAAGCTGCTCGGCCACCACAGCAGTAGTCCCAGACCCTAAAAACGGATCTATGATCAAATCACCAGGGTTTGACGAGGCCAGGACAATCTTTCTCAAAAGCTCTTCCGGCTTTTGAGTCGGATGAGGCGTCTTCTCATGCATCCCGTTGCAGGTTGTAGGAATTTCGATAACATCCCTGGGTTTAGCCCCTCTGGGATGGGGCTGCCAAACGCGCTTTTTGCCTTTACCATACTGGCTGGTCTCAGCTTGGGGATGTTCGGGATATTTCAGCGTGTGCCTCCCGTAAGGGACCCTTATATCATCAATATTAAAGGTGAACTCTTTGCTCTTTCTGAAGTGAAGAATGCTCTCATGAGACCGCCCCCAATCTGACCCCAGGTTAGCCTTATTCTTATAGTGCCAGACCAGCCAGCGACACCCTCTGAAAAAGCGTAACGCCGGTAGTTTGATGTCGGCCAGGATTTCAGAGAACCCGCATACATATAATGTACCGGTTGGCTTCAAAACGCGGGCGACTTGCTCTATCCATTGCAATGACCACTCAACATAAGCCTGTTGAGACTCAAAGGTGTCCCATTCTGCTTTCTTGATATTGTAGGGCGGGTCAGCAAAGACTAAATCAACGGACTCGCTTTCCAGAGAACGAAGCCAGGCGATGGCATCCCCGACCCAGATTTCTCCGTTGGGATGGCTGTAGAACAGCGTCGGCGCGTCTGGATTCATTGCCTCGGGGTCAATTTCAGCGAATCTTCCCCTTAGCATTGGTTTTCCAAAGAAAGTGGGTATTTCAGTATTGCGGGCATACGTTGCCGATGGCTCTTTGACGACATTCTCCCGAACTTGCCGCTTGTGCTTTCGCTCTGTCATTTTGAACATTCTCTACACTGCTTCTACCGAATGGAATATGGTCGTGTCATTGTTTCCTCGGCAAGTCCGCGCGTAAACGCGGGCAAGTGATCGAGTGGGGCATGTTCCCACACAGAAGAGGGAAAATAGGGTGTT